>JANNCG010000725.1:0-1589 GCA_031386385.1 Myxococcales bacterium | reverse complement strand
TCAGTTGGCTTAGGCTTCTCGCGTACAACGTGTTGGGGTGGCTGCGATCGGTGCGGCTTCGCTCACGCCCCAAGTGGTCCGCTCTTCGTTTGGTGCTGTACCGCTTGTTGTGCCCTCTGCCGACCGCGTTAGAGAAAGAGCTGGCTCTGGCGCCACTCGGCTAAGGGATTCGCCGAGCGATTCATTCGAACAGACTCTCAATCTGCCCAATCATTGTCACACATTTCGCGATTTGCGACCTCGTAGCGGGGAGCATGACGCTTGCGTTGGTGTCCGACGCAGGGCATGCAAAAACGAGCGACTACGGCGCCGAGACATTCTTTGGGATGTCCTGGCTCAGACAGTGGCTTCATTGACTGAGCCAAATTGTGTGCAACGATCCTCTTGCCTGAGCGCTCTTGCGCGAAGGATGTTGCGCCAGCCCTGGGGCGCGGCGCCATACAGCACTGCTTCAATGCGAAGGCACTTGCATCCATTGAACTGCAATTTCAAAGTGTTGCACCTGCTGTGATGAATGCTGAGCGCTGTGCTGCGGCGCAGATGCCTTCGCGCATAGCGCTCAAGAAACCCCCTTGTCATTGTCATTTCTCGGGGTTCGTTAGAGAAGCTGTGCACGTCGAGCTTGGGGTGCGTGTGAAAGGAGTCTCTCGGGGCTTGTCCGAGTTCAGGTATGGATGATCGACCGCACGCATCAGTGCCACGAGAGCATCTCCCACCAACCCCGAGGAATGACAATGACGAGGGGACTCCTGAGCGCTGCGCGAAGGCACCTGCGCGGAGGTCTTGCCTCTGCGCCTCTCGCACGCCGCGACAAACTCACTTCAGACTTACGCAACTCGGTTGGTGCGCTCAGACGAGCGCCGACGAGCCCGACGTGTGCCAAGGACCGTAATCGCTGCACTGAGCGCAAAATACCACGTACTTCGCGCATGATGTGCTGCGTGCATCGGCACCGAGCAGCTTGCTGAGCAGCCACCGCCTGCGTATAAACGCCCCCCATCGGGGATGATTGAGCCGGTGTCCGCGATCACGTACGGGACGTCGAATCCTCCATCTGGCCGGATCGTCCGTGCGTCGCCCGGGATGTCAAATCCCATCTGAAGTACGTCCGATCCCATCTGAATCCCGCCGTCGCGGCAGGGGTCTTCGCAGGGCTGACAGACAGGAGCGGGCGGAAAATTTAACTGATGACCATAGGTCAGCTCTCCCGACACTGGGGTGTTGTTGGCGCTCGCGGCAAGCTGCAAATCTCGATCAAGCATCGCAGCCGACAGCCGCGCGTTCATTCGGGTAAGCCAAATGTCTCGACCCAGTCCGGTGGTCGCAACGGTGATGTCGTCCGCAAAATTTGGCTCACGACACCCACCATCAACGTCGATTACATCTCGCACTGCACCACCATCCCCAGCAGTGCGATTGCAAACGGGTGGTTGTGCTCCAAAGATTTGTGCTTGGCGTTGAACATCGACGTTAAACTGGATCGCTGAGGTGGGCCGCGCAACTTGAGTCAACCACGTGCGACCTCCATTGCTGCGGTACGCCCGCTGCACGGCATCGTTAAGCTCGATGAATGGGTTTGGTGGCCAAGT
>JANNCG010000716.1:0-4535 GCA_031386385.1 Myxococcales bacterium | reverse complement strand
GACACGCTTGAAAACGTTGATCACGATAAGGGATTTCGCTCTCAGACACTCACCCTTCACACCGCCCGAGGCAAGCACAAGTTTGCGACGACGTTGAGCGCTGACGTTGTCGCGCACCTGACCAACTTCTTGCTCCAGATCTGTCTGCTCCCAGCAGAGTCCCGAAGCGCGAAGCGAGTTGCCGCTGAGGCAACGGCTGACGATCCCAGCGGCGCGCAAGCAGCCCTGCATTCGTTTGCGCATCCAGACCTGCGTGCTGCGACGCTATTGCTTCTCATTGATAGCGCAGTCGCGCAGGGTAGCATCCCGTTGGATTCGGCGCTGGAGCTTGTACATCGTGTGATGATGCTGCAAAATGCCTTGCGAAGTGGGCATGGATCGAACAATGGATGCTACCGAACTGGGCTGAGCGCCAGCGATTTGATAGCCGTGATGGTGCAAGTACTTGGGGCTCCGGTGGCGCAGCGCATGAGCGGACACAATCAGTGGCAACTCGAATTTGTCCTGCACAACGGGCCCGCTCCAGAATCGGGAAAGACACAGGCGGCCACCGTCCTAGGGATCGCGTTGCTGGCGGTGGCTGGGTTCGCGTTGATTCCAACCGACAGCCCGGCGGCTTCGAGCTTTCAGTTGTGGGTCGCAGAGCTTTCAGGCGGTGCTGCGTTTTCGTTGATTGGGGTCGGGACTGGTCCGCTTGGTCTTTACGCGCCTCAGCTCGCGGGTCAGCTGCTCGATATCATCGCGCAAAATACGAGCGTGTTTTTGTTGCGTCGCATTCTGTTCGGTTGGAATCACACGTCGGAAGCCATGCTGCAGGTCCCCTTGATGACAATCGAGTCTCGCGCGCGAGATTTAGTCCCAAACATCGACCTTGCTCCGTTTGTCCTCTAATGATCCCAAAGCCCCAAACTTCGGCGACCGGCGGGGGAATGGTAGCGGGTGGCGCTGGCGTTCAAGGTGCGATACACTGCGGTCGCTCTTGGTGGTTTTCATCAAGCGCCGTTGGAGATTCCCCCCATGAAACAGCACGTTTTTTCGTTGGTTTTAGCGGCAATCACGGTCACCTCCGTGGGCGGTTGTACCAAGTCAGATCGGTCCGCTCCCTCTCGACCAACGCAAGGAGCGCTCTCAACAGCGGTGCGTTCTGTCACCCCAACGAGCACTCCTGAAGAAGTTACTGAAGCGCGCAATCAACGCGAAGCCGAGCGGATGCCATCCATGTCCGTGGTCAACGGAAAGCTCGAAGTGAGCGCGGATGAGTTTCATGACGGCGCGCATGGCTCGCAGACGACGTCGGGTTGGGCTGTGTCATGGAGCGATAAGTCCCATCGTCGCTCGTACATCGCGCTTGCGGATACAGCGGGTCGTCCGACCGGCGGTGCAGCGATGGTGCACCAATCTATCGGTGCCGAAGAAGACGTGTACGCTCCTGATGTCCTCGCGGTTGAGGGCGGATTTGTCATGGCCTGGGCCGACCCGGCCAATAACCGTGTCCGCTGGCAGCGACTCGATGCGACACGCCGCCCAATGGGTCGCGCGACGATTGTTCACGAGGGCCTTGAGTCCCCACGTAGCACGCGATTGCTTGAGAACGGCGCAGAATACGCGCTCGCTGTGGCCATGGATCACGGAGTCTATTTTGCACGCGTAAACCGCGAAGGTGCTCGCGTGGGTGATGGCGTCCTGGTGGCTGAAAATGTGGCCGTCGGCCGAATCGAGTCGCTGCAAAATAGCACTACGGGCGTCGACCTCGCATGGCGTGATACCGCAGGCACGGTGCATAGCGCACACATTGGGCGGGATGGACGAGTGGCTGCTGTACCCGCCGCTGACCGCGACACTGTAGCCACACGATAGCCTTCAATTCGCTGTGAATTTAGAGGGGGATTCACGGTCGTCGGTTGCGCTCTAGCTCGCTGGCCGCACATCGGGAGGCCATACGAACAAAACAAATGTACGTTTTGACTAAGCCCTCTTTGGCAATTCGCGGTAAACGACGGTGTTCGCTTGGCTGAGGTGAGCTTAGACCCCACGTCTACCAACTGAAGATAGAGATCCCTTCGATGACCACTGAAACGACCGCTGAAAAACCTGCCGCATCTACCTCGGTGTTCTCCTCCCGCCTGGGCTCGGTGCTCGCGTTTGCGCCCCTCGCTGTTTGGACGACATGGCACCTCTATGCAAACCTCTCGGCGTTCGACAGCCCCGAGCGGTGGGAAGCCGCCGTCACGCACTCATCCGCGCCATTGGTCGAGGTGATTACGAGCGCGGTGGTGCTGTTTCCGCTCGTGTTTCACACGATCTGGGGCATTCGCCGATTGCGGATCGTGAAACCAAACAACGTCACGTACAGCGGCTTGGACAACCTGAAGTTCTTGCTTCAGCGACTAAGTGCCGTCGGTTTGCTAGGGTTTTTGCTCGCACATATCTACAAGGCGCGCATTGACCCGCTGGTGTTTCACGGTCGGCACGAGACGTTTCGAGACATCTCTTGGCACATGCACCATCATATTCCTACGCTGGTGGTGTACCTATTGGGCGTCCTCGCGGTCGCGTATCACTTGGCCAATGGGCTCGCGACGGGCTCGATCACCTGGGGCCTCGCGGCGACAGCGAAGGCTCAAGAGCGCATGAAGCAGCTAAGCTATGTGTTCTTCGTTCTTTTGTTGGGGATGGGCTACGCGACGATCTACGCGCTCTGGGGCGCAGGCGAAGTCCCGCGTCGCAGTCATCGCGAATCACCCGGTGGAATCGAAGTCCAGCTCGGTGACTCTACCGAAGGGCGCTGAGCGGTAGGCACTCAAGGATACGCGTGACGGGTGGCGTGTTGAACACTCTGAACTACTCGAAAGCACCAGAGCGAGGTAGTCTTGAGCCCCCTGACCTATGCCGCTGTTTCGCCGCCTTCGCTTCACTCGAAACCATAGCGGTCTCGCGTGTTTGATCGCCGCGCTTAACGCGATCACTGCGACCGCCCGAGCAGACAGCCCGCCGCGATTGCAGAGCGCTCCCACTGTCCAGGCGCCCGAAGGATTGCCCTCTGACACGGCTCCCTTGCTTGAGCTTGCGATTGATGCGCGCGGTGCAGTCACCGAGGTGCGTGTGATCGAACCGGTTCGCGAGGATGTGGACGCGTTGGTGATCGCGGCTGCACAACAAATGGTGTTCACGCCTGCGGAGCGGGCCGGGCAGCCCGTTGCGGTGCGCGTGCGATTTAGGTTTCGTCTGCGCGCACAAGAACCCACGCAAACGCCGCCAAACACTCCCCCGCAGACAAACGCGAACCAGCAGTCAAATCCCACACCCTCGCAGAGCAATCCGGCCGTTACTCCCTCTGTTGCTCCCGCCGAACCCGCGACCATCCGTCGACCGCAGCGGAGGCGGCGCGAGGACAACGAGCAGTCTGTTACGATCCGCGCAGTGCGACCTGAACCGGGCGCGGCCACCCGCATGACCTTTCGCGCCGAAGAGCTCACCACCGTCCCAGGGACCTTCGGTGAACCCACCCGCGTGGTGGCGTCGCTCCCGGGTGTCGCGCGCACGCCGTTTGGTCTCGGGTTTTTCGTCGTCCGTGGTGCATCTTTTGAGAACACGGGGTTCTTTATCGACGGCTACCCAGTGCTTATTTTGTATCACCTCGCAGCGGGTCCCGCGGTGATCTCGTCGCGCTTAGTAGGTCAGCTCGATTTTTATCCTGGCGGCTATCCCATGCAGTACGGGCGCTTTTCTGCGGGTGTCATTTCACTTGAAACAGCAGCACCCCCAACGGATCGACCGCGCGCTGAGCTTGAGATCGACATCTTTCGGGCGTCGGGACTTACGGTGCTTCCGTTTGCCAATGGCCGCGGAAGTATCGCGCTCGCCGCGCGTCGGTCGTACTACGACTTATTGCTTCCGCTGGTCTCGCCCGGAGTGGGTGTGAACTTCGCGGACGGACAGATTCGCGCAGACTATCGCTTCACTGACCAGATCCGCGGCAGCGTGTTTGCGTTTGCGTCTTCGGACTTCTTTGATCGCACCCAAGCGACGGGCGTGGGTGCCACTGCAGCGACTACGCGTGATGGGCTGCAGTACAATTTCGGTCGCGCGATCGCTCGTTTAGAGTATCGCAGCGCAAACGTCACCGCTCAGTGGAGCGCGATGCTCGGCTACGATCGCACTGCCGTGCAGCAGTCAAGCCCTGGACGCCCCGACATTGGCTTGGATGCACACGGCGCCACCTTTGGAACCCGCGCGTCCGTTCGTGTCAACCACGGCTCGCTCACCACCAGCGTGGGCATCGACGCGATCGGCTACGACTACACCGCGGACATTAACTACAGCTCCCCTCCGGGGTTTGCGGCGGTTCCTGCGCCACAGGCCAACTCGATCGTGGTGAAGGTGAGCAGCGGTGTGGCGCAGCTTGGCGTCGCGGGTTGGATTGAGCAGGTCGTTCGTGCGGGGCCGGTAGAGGTCACTGCGGGCACACGCGTTGAGCTGATGTCTTATCAGGGCAATCGATTTGTCACGCTCGATCCGCGCATGGTGGCCCGAGC
>JANNCG010000637.1:0-5964 GCA_031386385.1 Myxococcales bacterium | reverse complement strand
AAGAGGGAGCCAATCCCGCGAGCACACCGTACCGTGCGGAGGCTCCGATTCAGGTGCGTGTCTTTGAGACCCCAGTGATTGAAGTTCGTCACACACTCGGAGAGTTTTTGACCCCTGCCATGCACGACGTCAGCTTTGACGTCTCGCTTCGCTACCTCGACGGAGCTCCCTTTGGTAGTGGACGACTTGAGATCACACTCAAGCACGGTGACAATAGCACTCGATTGCCAGTGCAAACCGTCCGAGGCGTGGGTCCGCACCGCGTGACCTTGACTCAGGCGCAGTTGGCAGGATTTCGCACTGAACCTGAGGTGACGGTTGAGATCGCCGCGCTTGATCAAACGGATCGTCGAGACACTGTTGAGCGCACGATGCGGGTTGTGAACAACCCCTTTCGAGCGACGCTTGAGGCAGAGCGCAGCGGGTATGCGACGGGCGAACCCGTGTCGGTCGCGCTGCGTGTGACGGACCTGAACAGCGTGATTGTGCGGGACAAAAACGTCCGCATGACCGGCTGTGGTCAGACGCTCACCGGCCGAACGGACACCACAGGGATCGCGCATTTTCACTGGGAAATGACCGACGCAACGTGTGAAGTGTCCGCGTACGTTGAGGGCACCGACGAGGTGGTGGCGCGGTTGAATATCAACCATACTCAAGCGCGGCCGATGCAATCACGTGTGGCCGAAGAGACCATTCGTGAGGGACAACCCGTGCACCTGGAGGTTTTGTTTCCGCAAAACGTGGTGCCGATTGAGCGTGTGGTGCACGCGGATTTAACCGATAGCTCAGGAGCTATTATTCAGACCCTTGTGCTGCCTGTGGTGGATGACCATGGCAGGGCCGTCGCGCGAGGCGAGGTACGTACCCCGTCTTGGGGGTCGATGTTGCTGAGCTTGTATTGTGTTGGGGTTTCGAGAGAATCGCCGCTTCGGGTCAACGAGATGGGTGTGCTCACTGACGGACAGACCCTCGCCGTGGGAGCGGTGAGCCACCTGACAGTGACCTTGCACGGGCTCGAAGATCGCGGGCAGCCCGGAGAGGCTCAACACCTCCGGGTGCAAGTGGCGCGTGATGGACAGCCTACAGACGCAACGCTTGGAATTTCAATGGTAGATCGGGGTGTCTTGGCGATGCTTGACCCCTATGAGCACACGCCTTTTGATCGCTTCTACGACCCCCAAGTGAAGGTCTTGGCGTCGACCGGTGCGCAGAGGCTCACATGGCCCGTGGTGCAGAGAAGCTGGGGTGTCGATCGCTATGATATTGCCTGGCTCCCTGCGTTTGGGATGCACCCTGGCAGTCCGCCTGAGAGTGATCCGAGCGTGCACTGGAGTCGATCGCTTCTCGGTGTGTCCAACGTTGGGATCAACATGCCCGAGACCCCACAGCCTGTGCCGCAGAGTCCCGCGCAAGCACTAGAACAACAAGCAGCACAACAAGCAGCTGCGCAACAAGCCGTGCAGGCCGCGCAACTCGCTGCGGCGCAAGCTGCGCAACAAGCGGCAGCGC
This sequence comes from Myxococcales bacterium, assembly GCA_031386385.1. Taxonomy (GTDB): domain Bacteria; phylum Myxococcota_A; class Polyangia; order Polyangiales; genus JANNCG01. The sequence goes on along the minus strand of JANNCG010000637.1, from coordinate 4,452 downwards.
GAGCAGCTAGACAAGCTTACGAGCTCGCGGCAGCGCAAGTGAGAGCCCAAGTCGCAGCCCAAGCAGCAGCACAAGCACGAGCCAACGCGAGAGCCGAAGCAGAACAGCAGGCGGTCTGGGCAAGAGCGCCGCAAAATACTCGCGCTATGAGCGCAGCGATGGTTCCAGAACCACCGCAAATGCAGAGGCAATCCGCTGGCGAATATCTAACGCGAGCACGTGAATCGCGCAGCGGAAGCGTCAGAATGATGGCTCCAACGATGCGACGAGTTCCGTCGATTGAAGTGCAAGGGACAAACAACAGCGAATCCGCTCAACGACGGCCAATGATGCTCAGCACCAACTGGGGAGGTGACCCGTCGGCTGAGCAGCGAGTCAACGGCTCACGCAGTCCGATTGCAACAAGCGTCACTGCAGGCCCTACGTCGAGAAATTACCAAGCGCCTGAGATCGTCGTAAGACGGATGGATGCAGAGCGTTTAGCGATCGCGGGGGATGTGCAAAACACGCGCGGTCGGCAGGTCATTGAGGATGAGCCTGAGGCACCCAGGGGACCGATTGTAGTGGTTCGCACTGGCGGGGATGAGACCTCGTTGTGGATGCCACGAGCGCGGGCAGAGCGCGGAGAGTTTGCGATGGATGTTCGTGTTCCGGATGGGATCGGCGAGCATGATTTCAGTGTATTTGCGACCGATCGGCTGGGCGGGATCGCGCTTGCACGGGCGACAGTGGCGGTGCGGCAACCGTTGTATGTACGCGCGGACGTGCCGCCTTCGTTGTCACAGGGAGATGTCGCGACGGTGGCGTTGGTGGTGCGAAACACAACCAACACTGCCGCCGATGCGGCCCTGTCGTTTAGCGCGCCGGGCTGGACGGTGACTCCTGTGGACGCGATGACTGCACACGTTGAGGCGAACTCTTCTTCCACCGTACGCCTGCGAGTCACGCCGTCTACCGCAGGAATGTCCACCTATCGTGTCGAGGCGCGAGGGGCTGCGATGATCGATCAGTTTCAGTCGCACACTTGGGTGCGCCCCTCGGGCTCCCCTTCGCTTGAGCGCACCGCCGCGAGTGTCACCGCAGGGCATCCCTGGTCCACACAAGTGCGCAATACTCTGGATCACTGCACTGGCCCCGCAGCGCAGTGCACCGCGAGCTATCAGGTCACTCGGTTGCGCATCTCGCTTCCCGACGCCACCGCTTGGGATGACGCGATGAACTACGCTGAAACCATGGACCACAGCGATGTGTACTCCGCTTCGGCGGCCCTCTCAGCGGCGCTAACGGTAAGCAGGCATGTTGATCATACACTGCAAAATAACTCGCAAAATTCAGCTCGTCCTGCGGCAGCGGTGCCTCTGAATTGGGCCCAACTGCCGTCTCTTGAACGTGCGCAGAGCATGGTCGCGCGCGCCCTTGTGGCGATGAGCGCTTCTGAGTTGCAAAGCGGCACCGATAGCGTCCTCGCTGCAGAGCAGCTGGCGCGAGTGATTGAGTCTCTCGCGATGGCTCGCCTCTCGGGATATCGCGTCACGGCGTCGAGAGTCGACGCCCTTGTGCAGCGGCTCACTGTCTCGACGAACAGCGAACCCATCACGGATGCTGTTCGTTGGAAAATTGCACGCGCAATGATCACGGCTCGTGCGGCGTTTGCCCGTCGTCAGTGGACGGCCGCCAATGTGTCCAATGCGGTGCGAGAGACCCGAAGGCGGCTGACTCAGCCCGTTGGCGCGACGCCACGGGAGTTTGCAGAGGCTCTGCGGCTGTTGAGCGTTGCGGTTGCCGTGAACGAAGAAGCTCTTGAGCTCGCGGATGATCAAGCGGTAAGCCCCGACGGTGGGTTGCCCAGAACTGACCCTGAGCTTGTTGAATTGGCGGCCCGAAACCTTCTTGTATGGCAACGCGGATTATCGATAGAACCCGGTAATTTCGCTAGCAATGATGCGCTCTACGCGGCGGGTGCGGCGATGGAAGCGCTGTCCATTGTTCGCCCCGCAATAGCGCAAAGTGAGCATCGGGAGGTGAGCCAATTTTTGCGCACGCATCGTGGACGATGGGATCGTTGGTATGACCCCGACACGAGCTCGCTTGCCGTTAGCGCGCTTATTCTTAGCGGAGTCCAGCGCGAGCGCAACGGAGCCTCGGTGGTGGTGAGCGTAGATGGACGTGAGGTCAAACGCGTGATGGTTGACCCGCAGGATCCATGGGCAAGCACCCTCTCGTTGCGATCCCTTGAGCTCAATGAGTGGCTCCCGACGGGGGCGGGTCGCGTCGAAGTGAGCTACAATGGAGCGCTGACCGCTGAGGTGACGCTTGAGGTTGAGCGATGGACTGCGGTGGCGCCAAACGGTGACGGGTTGACGGTTAACGCTCCGGCGCGAGTGAGCCGAGGGTCGGTTGTTGCAGTACAAATTCACGCGACGATCCCCGCAGACACACGACGGGCGGAGCTGTGGATGGCTCTTCCGCCCTACTCACGCGTTGAAGAGGCTCCGCTGCAAGCGTTGATTGTGTCTCACACGATTGCCGGTTGGCGCTACGACGGTGAGCGTTCAGAACGGTTGGTGCTCACACTCAGCCCAGCGCTTCGGCAAGTGCAACTCGCGATCCCCGTGCGCATGCAACGAGCAGGACAGTATGCGATTTCAGCGGTAGAACTTCGCGATGCGCGCGGACGCTTGTTGGGCACAGCCGGTCCGACGGTCACCGTCGACGAGGTGCGGTAGAGATATCCCAAGAAACAGAGGCTGAATGGTGTTTCTCTGAAACTTTCGAAGTGGGAGTATGTCCGTTGAGAGCATTGATGTCCTTTAGAACCGTTGCGCCTTTTGTCTCATTCTCCAAATCCTCATTCTGCCTGCTGGCGTGTGCGCTGTCACTGCAAGCGTGTAAGCCTCCCACCCCCGAAACGGGTGAGCGCGATGAGGACGGTAACGCCGTCGAACGGGGAGGCAACAGACACCGCAACTCTACGGAGGTCAAGCTCGGGACTGCAGGCGACAATCACGAGCTTCCAGCGCAGCGATCGTACGAGTCACTTCCGGCGCGGCTCATGATGAATGCCCCATACCAAGCGTGGAGTGATCAGGGCTCACTCATTCACGCGGTGGCGTTTACGCCAGAGCTTCAACCCTGTGCGCAAGCAGACTTTTACTACAACGATCGACACATCGGACGCGCGACCGACACCGGTGATTTCTCGTTTCGACGACAAGGAACCAACAGCGACTACGCGCAGGACACTCTTCGTGTAGCTTGCAAAGATCGCGCGAACAAATGGTACCGAGGCGAGCTGTTGTTTCACGCTCACCAGCGCACCCCATCGTTTGAGCGACCCGTAGTATATGTGCACGCAGACCGGGGAGTGTATCGCCCCGGACAGACGATACGGATTCGTGTTTTAGCTTGGAAATTGCGTGGTGAATATCGACCCGAAGCGCGACGAACGGTCACGATATTTTTGCAAAATAGCCAAGGGCAAGAGGTCGGCGGCGCGCGAGTGTTCACCGACGACGACGGGATCGGAACGCTCGATATTCCGCTGCCATCGAACATGCCGTCCGGTGACTATAAGCTCATCGCAGAGACCCAGACAGCGGCCGAAGCGGATCGCGAAGGAGCCTCACCAGCGAGCACCCCGTACCGTGCGGAGGCGCCCATTCAAGTCCGTGTCTTTGAGACCCCAGTGATTGAAGTCCGTCATACACTCGGAGAGTTTTTGACCCCCGCCATGCACGACGTGGTGTTTGATGTCTCGCTGCGCTATCTCGACGGGGCTTCGTTTAGTGACGGACGGCTTGAGATCACGCTCAAGCACGGTGAAAAGACCACTCGATTGCCGGTGCAGTTGGTGACGGGCGTAGGGCCGCACCACGTCCGGCTGACGCAAGCGCAGCTGGCCGCTTTTCGGACAGAACCTGAGCTCACCGTTGAGATCGCGGCGCTTGATCGAAGCAACCGGCGCGACACTGTTGAGCGCACGATGCGGGTTGTGAATAACCCATTTCGGGCGACGCTTGAGGCTGAGCGCAACGGGTATGCGACGGGCGAACCCGTGTCGGTCGCGCTGCGTGTCACGGACCTGAACAGCGTGATTGTGCGGGACAAAAACGTCCGTATGACCGGCTGTGGTCAGACGCTCAGCGGTCGAACGGACACCACAGGAATCGCGCATTTTCACTGGGCGATGACCGACGCAACGTGTGAAGTGTCCGCGTACGTTGAGGGCACCGACGAGGTGGTGGCGCGGTTGAATATCAACCGTACTCAGGCGCGGCCCATGCAGTCACGTGTGGCTGATGAGACCATTCGTGAGGGACAGCCCGTGCATGTGGAGGTGTTGTTTCCGCAAAACGTGTCGCCGGTCGAGCGGGTGGTTCATGGAGATCTCACAGATAGCTCAGGAGCTATTATTGAGACGGTTGCTCTTCCGATTGTGCAAGACCACGGTGC
>JANNCG010000611.1:0-3621 GCA_031386385.1 Myxococcales bacterium | reverse complement strand
ACCAGCCCGATGAGCAGCTCAAGCTCACCAAGCCGGGTCATCGGCATGCGAGAGTAAGCATCGAGGCCGCTGCGAATAAAGGCCATCGTTCCGCCGGTAGGGACTGGCAGAGAGAGCGCACGGTCACGTGCAAGCATCCCGTTCATCGCCGGCGACGTGACGCCCGGATAAAATACGATCTGCTTCATCGCGCCGGCGGTAATCGTCGTGCTCATAGCAAAATCTGACACACCGTCTCGTGTGACGTCGCCGATGCAGCCGATGACTGCTCCAAAATCCGTCTCGCCGCTCGGCGATAGAATGTGTGGTTGGTTAAACGCCGCGCGGGTACGTGCGCCATAATATACATAAGCTTTATTTTCACCCGGCGCACCAATCACGAAATCGTGAAATCCGTCGCCGTTGAGGTCGCAATTGCCAGCGATTGCGGTGCCAAAACGTGCCTGATTGAATGCCCCCCCGAGAAGTGGCGCAGGCAGAATTTCAGCCGGAATTCTGGTGTCGAGACCGGTGATTTTACCGAAGTAAATGTACACCTTTCCGACATTTGAAACCGCTCCGGCGCTGTGCTCGGCCGCTGTTATCGCGATGTCCATAAATCCATCGTGATCGACGTCGCCCACAGGAACAATGAGTGAGCCAAAGCCAGTGCCAGCAGCAGGACTGGTGATCGTCGTGATGTTTAACAGGTCAAACCGACTTGGGGTACGGGCACCATAAAAGATGTAGACGCGCTCGCTCGACGCTCCCACGGCAAGATCGGTAAGCCCGTCACCGTTAACATCTCCGATGGCGACCAAGCGCTTCGCGAACGCTTGGTCTTGTACGGGTGATCGAATGGCATCAGTGATACGAATCATTCCATTTTCTCGACCTCCCACGCGGAAGCCCCCGCCGGGTGCGAGTCCGGGTGAACCGATCACAACTTCGTCTTCCCCATCGAGGTCCAGGTCGGTGGTGACTCCCCATGAACCGCGCGCCCGCCTCGTGCGGACCTCCGGGACGTTTGGAAGTGCCCGAACCAAAGCCGATTCGCACAGGACGCGCACCGACCAAACCGCCGAATGATTTGTCCCGGCGGATATGCGCCAATAGATCGTTCCGATAGGTCCGTTTTGCGCATTGGGTTCAGTGCAAAACCTCGTCCTCGTTGAGATTTCACCGATCGCGGCGATGCTATCCAGTTGAAAGGATGTGGCATCACGGGGAAGCGTTCGGGACGTCATCAGTCCGAGCCCGTTGCAGTCTGGCGCAGAGCAGAGATCAATCGTTGATTCGACCCCCATCTCGTTAGGAGTGTCTGTGAGATGAAAAGTGATGCTGTCGCCTTGAATGAACGATCCCGATAGCGGCGCAACCTGACGCCCCACCGTTCGGCGACAGCGCGGCAACCCGTTGCTCTCATCGTACTCAGAAAACGGCGGGCATCGCGCGGCACACGCTCCAGCCTCGCAGACGGCCGTCCCGCCGGAAGGGATGGGACACGCAGTGCCGCAGGTACCACAGTGAGCAATATCAGACTGAGTGTTTACACACTGCTCGCCGCAAAGCTGGTTTGGAGGGAGGCAGCCAACATCAGGATCCATCCCGTCAGCGCTGAGGAGCGCATCTTCCGGGGGCCCCGAGCTGTCTGTAGAAACTACGGTGAATCGACCTGACAAACTGCAGGCGGGAAGCAGCACGATGCCGGCCATTAGAAAACTAATAATCCCAGTCGAGTTCTTCATAGAGAGCCTCCAATTGTAAGCATTGCGCCATCGTGAGTCGGGACCACCATGGCGGTCGCGCGAGGGGCAGTATTGCGAGTCAACAGGCCCCAGCTGATCCCGCCCGCAACCACAACCGCACCGACACCGAGCATCACGGCTGACACGGTCCCAATCGTCTCGGTGGATCGAATTCGAGTTCGAAAGCTCATCGCGTCGTTGGCGTCCGCTGCAGGGCAGCCTCTTTGGGTACCAGGCAGCGGGACGTTGCAGTCAACCTCGAGCTGTGCAACGCCTCCGCGATACACCAGAAACATCGCCAAGCTCGTGACGAGCAACGCGCCCCCAGCGCCGGTGACAATCCACGGGACGACACTCGGAGGCGGAGGTGGTGGTGGAGGTACAACGCCAATAGGTGCAGTCGCGCTGCCGCTGTTGGTCACTGTATTGGTCGTCGAAACGCCCGTATTTTGTCCCACGTTTAGTGGCGTCGTGACGTTAGTGTTCTGAGTATTTGTCACAGCCACCGCCGCCGGATCCGCCACGAGCGTCAACGAAACGTCCCTCGCCTGCCCCGCCGACGCAACGATGCTCTGGCGAATCGCCAGCATCCCCGGCGCCGCGACCACGAGCTCTACCGTGCCGGGATTGACGGCGTAGGGAACGCCCCAGAGCGACTGCGACACCGACTGGCCCGCAAGGGTCACGGTTGTTCCCGCTGGAGGCGGACTCGCAAAACGAATGTTCACACGACCGACTCTTCCTCGCAGCGATTCCATCACGGTGTGACAGTTTTGCTCAATCGTTTGGCGATTGCGCAACGCTTGGTCCGCCTGCGCCTCGCGCTCGCAGCTGCTCGCAGCAGAGAGAGCATCCACAAGGCGTCCCACGTGCGGATACTCGTTTGCAAGAAACAGCCGAAGCGACGGCGACCAGTGGATCCCGCCCGCGCGCTCAGCAAACTCGACCGCTCGCGCATGATCACCGCTTCGTGACGCAACTTCTGCTTGCCCGATAAGCTCCCGACGAGCGAGGTCGTCCGCACCTTGAGCGCAAACCGTGTTCGCACCCACAGCGGTCCCAAGGCCGATTGAAAAATACAAGGACAAACTCAGCCGTTTTGACTTAATGAATCGTTTTTGTGACCGCATGAGACGTTGAGGTGAATGCAAAATTCCTTAGCTGTCAATTAATGATTCAATACGCGTCAACTTCGGATGTGTGAGGTTGACGTGGTTTCAGCAGTTTTCGTACCCTCTGGTGCAAGTCGCACTGATGACGGGCTCTGACCCGATCGATCTACCGCGGCGGATACATGCAACAAAATTACACCGAACGTACCGCTGCCCGACTTCTCCATCTCCTTCCGAGAGAGCGCATCACCCGCGCACTTGGCAAGCTCACCGAGGCGGTCGTTCCACGGCCGGTGCTTGACTCTGTGTTGCGTGTGTACACCAAGGCATACCGAGTTGATCTGTCCGAGGCGATCATCCCCGCGGGAGGATTTCGGACGTTTAACCAGTTTTTTACGCGGTATTTGCGCGATGGATCCCGACCGATTGATGACACACCTGACGCGCTGGTGTCTCCGGCTGATGGGCGCTTCGACGACGCCGGCACGCTCAATGACTCTACGGAGTTTTTCATCAAGGGCAACCAGTACACAGCCCTTGATCTCTTGGGCGATCCGGACGACGCGGATGCCTTTCGCGGAGGCTCATTCGCCATCGTGTATCTGTCCCCACGGGACTATCACCGAGTCCACTCGCCGGTCGATATGATGGTCGATCATGTGCGCCACATCCCTGGCGTGCTTTTTCCGGTCAACAACTTCGGCGTTAAACACGTGCCGCAGTTGTTTGCGCGCAACGAGCGCGTCGTGGTGATGGGGACATCAGCAACCTTTGGCCGTGTG
>JANNCG010000539.1:0-5472 GCA_031386385.1 Myxococcales bacterium | reverse complement strand
GGCGTCATCCTCTGATCGGCCAGCACCGATCGCCCCAAGACCTGCGGCGTCGAGCGACTCAAGTGTCTCTTCGAGCCCATCTTGCCGCTGATCCATCGCGTGGTTGTTTGCGAGAATCACCGCATCAAAACCCACGTTGTTTAAATTGCGTGCGTACGCTGCATAGCCACCGAGAGCCGGGTTGCTGCCCACCCACGGAGTGCGGCGCGCGATGGTCAGTGGGCCCTCAAGGTTCACCACCGCGATCTCACGCGGAGTAATAATGGGAGCCAACCGCGAGAGCATCCATGACATCCCGCCAGTCTCGCGAAAGGACTGCGCGATGTTTACCACGTGGCGATGCAGAACAATGTCACCGGCTGCGGTCACCACAACTCGTCGCGGCGTCGCGCTATCTTCTTCGGCTCCGGCATCCGAGGGCTCTTCATCTAGATTCGCGGCGGCAACACTTGGAACGTCCACAGCTCCGGCATCCCTCACAGTCTGCACACCACTGTCTGCCGGCACGCTGGGCTTGCAGGCGCAGAGAATACCGAGCAAAAAAAGCGACGCTTCACGGCACCCGTGCGTGCTCATTGCGCGGCTCCCTTTGCCGCTACTTTGCGCTCGAAGCATCGCTCTAAAATGCCGTTGCTCTTGCGAAAGAGCGCAGTCTTTTTCACCAACTTCTCCGTCACCGGGTCGTGGTAGCCCGAGACTGCGGTCGCGCCTGCGACGGCCGAGACCCAATAGCGGTTGTGTCTGTGCATCCAAAGCTCGCGTACATACTTTCCCACCATAGAGGCAAGCGAGATTGCAGGTTCGGAAGCATCTCCGTCCATCACGAACGAAATCTCTCCAACCGACGGCAGCTGATACCGTGAAATAGGCCGAATTTCTTCGACCATTCGGTGAAGTGGCCAGCGCTTCGACAGGGCGTTGCTGTACTTAGACTGCCCGCCTACTTTGCCGCAGTACACGCTCGCGTCACCGTTGGGTACGTGCAACTTATCCACAATCGCGAGCATCGCATCAAGGTCCAACGCCATGCGTGAGACCCCTTTTTCGCGCTGCAAGTTGATCCTCCCCGTGCACACCGGCACCACCGCTACGGCCACCAGCCGAAAGCCCTCGGATTTTAGCGCCAACGCAATCTCTCGATCTTCGCTGCGAATTCCCTCGCCAAATGTCGGGAGGGAGATGGGGTCATCAAAGCATATGCTGGGCGCGATCCCCTCGGGGCAGTCCCTTCGCAGCGACTCACTCGACTCGACTTCTCCGAGCTTGCTTAACGCCGTCAGCGAAGACACCGACTGACCCATGTGCACCTCCAAAAGCGCAAGCACTCGGCCCTCAATTTCACGCATGGACCCATGCGCGCACAGCTCTTTCGAATCGCCAAGCCCAGCTCGCTTCGCAGTTTTCGCGACGCTCTCGCGAGACGGGAGCTTTTTTTCGTCTATCGCGACACGAACTCCCGTTACTGTCATGGGGCCTAAACGGGATCCAAGACCATTTTCATCGACTCCAATGATGGATCTTTCAGTGCGCAAATGATTCTTACGCGCAGTCCAAGCATTTTATCGCCCTTGTCACAAGAACCTTTGCCCAACGATAGTTGTCAGCACAGCACCCCCTCTCACCTCGGACGCTCTGCACATGAAGCATTTTTTCTGTATATTCACGCTTATTTCAAGCTTTGGGTTGGGCTGCAACACCACCACATCGACTGGCAATCGTGGGACGCTTCGCACAACAAACGCCACCGGTGCGCCCCGAGCGATGCGTGGCTCTGAGTTTCGGGTCATCGGTCGGGCGGACGGGTCGGGCGACGCCTACGACGCACAATTGCTCTTTGACCGGGCAGCGACGGCGCTTGAAGCACGACGCTTTGACGCCGCAATCCCGGATTATGAGCGTTTGGTTCGCGATTTTCCGACCTCTCGGCTGGTGGCGCCATCGCAGTTTAACATTGGGCAGTGTCATCAAGCGTTGCGACATTTTACCGAGGCGATGGCCGCGTTTAGACTTGCGGCGGATGCGGCACAGCCAACCAACAACGACCTGGCGCGGGACGCGCTCTTTCGCATTTCAGCCGTCGCAGAAGAGGCAGGCCAGGCCCCTCCCATTGTTGAGGCAACCACCAGAGTTTTGCTGATCACGCGGTTGTCCCTTGTCGATCGCGTCGAGGCGCTTGCCCGCCAAGCAGCAGCGAAGCTCGCCCTCGGTGATCGGGACGGCGCACGACGCGCTGCCGAAGAGGCCGTCGCCCTCGCACCTACGCCCGAGTCCGTGAGCGCCTTGGGAGACGACACGTTCATCGCGCAAGCCAGGTTTTTGCTTGGTGAAATGTCTCGCACGGACGCAGAGCAAATTGTGGTTCGCATTGATGACGCGCAGCTTGAGCAGGCGATTGAGCGCCGAGTGCAGCTCGTCACCCACGCGCACGTTTTGTACAACGACGCCATCCGCGTCGGAAACCCGCACTGGGCCGCGGCATCCGGCCACCGCATCGGCGACATCTACCGCAACCTCTACGGCTCAATCGTTGAGACTCCCCTGCCCTGTGACTGGCTTGAGCCCGCGATTCGAATCTACCGCGACCGAACAGCCCGAAGGCTCCGGCCGCTGGTGCAGGGCGCTCTGAGGGCTTGGGAGGCCACCATCGATATGGCCCGTCGCAATGGGATCAGCGGCAACGACTGGGTCCGGCGCACGGACGAGCAGGTCGAGACCCTACGTCGGTTGGTCCTTCAGGGGCCCGACCCAGTCTTGATGCACCCAAACACAAACTGCCTTGCTCCTCCGGGCAGCCCGTCGGGGACAACGTCGGGTACAAATCCGGGCACAGCACGGGCCAATACCGCCAACACAACATTGACAGGAGCTGTCCAAGGTTCCATCAGTGATGCCGGCGCTCGGGTGAGCGATGCGTCGGGAGACAGCGGGCCCATTTCGCGGTCGATGTGAGTCAAAACCGCGAGGGCTCTTAACTCGGACCTTGACACTGCTTGCACTCGGGTCTAATTGGCGTGACCCAATTCCGAGACGGTATTGGGCTGCTTCTACAACAAACATTCGCTGGCGTAGCTCAGTTGGTAGAGCGCCGGTTTTGTAAACCGGTGGTCGCAGGTTCAATTCCCGTCGCTAGCTCTTACTTTTGTCATCGTAACTTTTCTCTTAATTTCACTATTTTCTCCGCCTTTGGAGGGTTGCCCGAGCGGCCAAAGGGAGCAGACTGTAAATCTGCCGGCATTGCCTTCACTGGTTCAAATCCAGTACCCTCCACAAAATCTCATCTCTTCATCCTTACTCAATAACTTAAAAATCATCTTCACTTTCAACACCGCCTTTTTGCGGGAGTAGCTCAATTGGTAGAGCTTCAGCCTTCCAAGCTGAATGTCGCGGGTTCGAGTCCCGTCTCCCGCTCCCCCATCAAACGCAATGGTTTAACCGCCGGAGCGTTTGTGGTTTTTCACGATAGTTTCGCTTAACACGCCGCCCATCTAGCTCAGTGGCAGAGCACATCCTTGGTAAGGATGAGGTCGAGGGTTCAATCCCCTTGGTGGGCTCCAACGCAGATCCAATCTCTTCGCAAACACGACAAGTGTTTTGGAGCGCGAGATTGTGGTTTCGCCATTGGGTGCACGTGCTGTTCTGCTGTTTTGCACAGCGGGCAGACGGACAACCTTTCGTTGGATGAAAGCGACGCAACAACGGCTGTCGTGAAGCAAGCCTCGCCTTCATTTTATCTGTCATTTTGCTGATGAAGTGAGGGAGAGATTCTACATCCAACAAAAGGACTTGCATCCCATGAGCAAGGAGAAATTCGTTCGAAACAAGCCACACATCAACGTCGGAACGATCGGTCACATCGATCACGGCAAGACCACCCTCACAGCCGCCCTCAGCGCTGTGTGTAAGAAGCACTTCGGTGGCACGTTTGCCGTGCGAGATTACAAGGCGATCGCGGTCGGCGGTGTTGAGCGCGATGACACAAAAACCGTCACGATCCACAGCGCACACGTAGAGTACGAGACCGCTCAACGACACTACACGCACGTGGATTGTCCGGGACACGCGGACTACATCAAAAACATGATTACAGGCGCGGCACAAATGGATGGAGCCATTTTGCTGGTGAGCGCAGTGGACGCAGCGATGCCCCAGACGCGAGAGCACTTACTGCTCGCGCGGCAGCTGGGAGTCGCTCGGATGGTGGTGTTTATCAACAAATGTGATTTGGTGACGGACCCTGAGATGCTCGATCTGGTTGAGCTCGAGGCACGTGAGCTGCTGACGCACTACGGATACAACGGCGATGAAGCCCCTGTGATCCGCGGTGCTGCGCTGCCCGCGCTTCGCGGTGATGCCCGATGGGAGCAGTCTGTGATCGCCCTCGCAGAGGCCCTCGATGCACACATCGAGACGCCTTTTCGAAGGGTGGATCAGCCATTTTTGCTCGCCATCGAGGATGTATTCTCGATCAAAGGGCGAGGAACGGTGGCGACTGGACGGGTCGAGCGTGGTCGCGTCAAGATCGGTGACGAGGTGTCCCTCGTGGGACTGCACCCCGAGACAAGGACCACCATCGTGACCGGAATCGAGACGTTTAAGCGCTCAATGGACGAGGCCATCGCTGGCGACAACGCCGGTCTGTTGCTTCGTGGTTGGTTGCGTCACGAGGTCGAGCGCGGCCAGGTGCTCGCGGCACCGGGCAGCATCACTCCGTACTGCAAATTCACTACTGAAGTAGCAATTCTGTCGAAAGAAGAGGGTGGCCGACACACGGCCATTCACCACGAGTACAGGCCACAATTTTTCTTTCGAACAACGGACGTGACAGGGACGGTGCGTTTTGCAGAAGGCACGACCGTCGTGCTTCCAGGCTCACGAGCGAGCATGGAGGTTGAGCTTGTCACCCCCATCGCGCTCGAGGCCGGAATGCGCTTCGCCATCCGCGAGGGCGGCAAGACCGTGGGCTCTGGCGTCGTTCGCTCGATCCTTGGTTAAGGGCGCATTTGAGCCACTTGTGTGATCGCGGTCTACGCCGACAACGGCCTGGCCGCGGTCACACACGTTCGTGAACCAACAACCACTTAGAGTATAGTGCTGGTCGGTGAAAGATTGATGGCTGAGCGAACGGTTCCAATCATGAAGCTTGCGGTTGTGGGTCGCTATCGGGACGACACAACCTATTTGCTCAAGCAGCTTGAGGAGTGGTGTGCCCGTCGCCCAGTGCAGACCAAAGTCCCCGATGCAGCTACGCCTGAACGGGGGGATACCATCATGCTCGTCAACGACTTTGGCCCACAGCTCGGCGCGCCTCGCTACTGGTCGATCGAAGGCAACAAGCGACGCTATCAAGTGTGGGAGTGTGTCGAGGGATTTCAATCGCTGATCGCGAGCTTGCCGCGTGACGTCTCAACCGCCATCGTGGTGCTGTCGGCAAGCGAATCGATGACTCCCGCGACCCGAGAGTTTTTGCAAATC
>JANNCG010000514.1:0-11898 GCA_031386385.1 Myxococcales bacterium | reverse complement strand
CTTCGGTCTGGCCAAGGCATCGACGCAGCTTGAGAAGTCCGAACAGGGGATGGTCAAGGGTAAGTTTGGTTACCTCGCTCCAGAGACCGCGCTTGCTGAAGAAGTCAACGCACAAGCGGACATCTTTGCGGTCGGGATCATGCTTTGGGAGATGATCGCTAATAAGCGATTGTTCTTCGGCGACACAGACTTTGCGACCGTGCGGTTGGTGCAGCAGGCGGTGATCCCATCGTTGCGTGCCATTGTGAAAGAGGTCCCTTCGGATCTTGAGGCGATCGTGAACAAGGCGCTCGCGAAGGACAAAAACGAGCGATACAAGACAGCCGAGCAGCTGGCGCAGGATTTGGGCGAGTTTTTGGCCAAGCACCGCATGGCGGTCAACAGCTTCGACATCGCACGTATTACCAAAGAGGCGATTGAAGAGCGTCGGGTTAAAAAAGCCAAAGAGAAAAAGCCCGAGCAAGAGCTGATCGATAAGCTCATCCTCGAAGAGCTCAATCGCTTCACCTCACTCGATGAAGTTGAGTCTGCACCGATTGAAGACGGTTCAAAGCCGGTCGATTTGAGCCCTGCACTCGGAGGTGCAAAGCCCCTTGATCCGGGTGGTTTTGTCGACACGTCTGACTGGGCCTCTGGGATGTTTGACGGCGAAGACTTCGATCCGTCAAGCTCTGCGAACACAAGCTCACCAAGCACCGACCTCGCAGCAGAACTTGAAGGCGATGACCTGTCACCTCCGACGGCGCCTCCTCCGACCGCACCAACACATAAAGACAGCAAATCATCAGCCCATTCAGAGAGTGAGCCTCCCGCAGACGAGGGTGACAGCGTCGAGGACAAAGGTCCAAAAGTCGGCTCGGCCGCGCTGGCAGACAGCATTCGCGACTCTGAGTCCGGCGCCGTCGAGAAGAAGTCTAACGCCGTGATGTACGGGATTGTCGCCACTCTCGTTGTGGCCGCAGTGACCGCCGGGCTGTGGTTCGCACACATCATTCCGCATTAATCAATTGCGCAGCGGAGGCCACGCTGAGAAAGACGCCACACCATTGACCGCGCTGTTGCGTGGGCTGCTCATAGGGTTGGTGTTGTTGTTGGTGACGCTACCGCTGGTTCACCGCTATCTGCCCATGCCCGATTGGCCTCAGCACTTGGCGCAAGATGCTATCGTCGCGCACCACAACGACCGGCAATTTGGCAGTGATTTGTACTATCGCAGCACGGGGTGGTTCTTGCCTTATCAGGGCTTTCGGCTCTTGCATCGGGGCGTGATGGTCCTGGTCCCTGACGTGGTGCTCTCGGGCGCTGTGTGTTTGTCGTTGGCGCTCTTGCTTGGAGTTGGTTCAATCGCCAGCATTTCGCGCACGCTTGGGCGCTCAATGTGGACGGTGGTGGCGTGCTTCACGGTGCTCATTGAGAGCAATTTTCTCTGGGGATTTGCACCCTATGTGCTCGCGACGAGCGTGCAGTGGATGCAGATCGCGCTGCTTTTGCGGTGGTTGCATTCTGAGGCGAAGCCTGGCCGATGGATGCTGTTGCTCAACGCGTTGTTGGGGGGCGCGCTGTTTTTTACGCACATTCAGCCAGCCGCCATCTCGATGGTACTGCAAGTTGCGCTGTTGTTTGGTGCGTGGCGTCGAGGACGGATTGCTCTTCGCGACGGTGTTCTGTGGGCAGGATCACTGCTCTTTTGCGGGGCGCTATGCTCGGCGTATTTGTTGGGCAGTGGGTGGCTGTCGGGAGCGAATTTGAGCAGTGATTTTCCGATGCATCCTCAGACTGTCTGGCACCCTGTGTATCGGACTGTGGGGTGGATTCCGTTGGCGTCGGGGCTCAACGCGCTGGGATGGTTGCCGTTGGCGATGTACGTGGTTGCGCTCATCGCGTTGATCGCGCAGAGCCGATCAGTCGGGGATGAAGCTGTCGCGAGCATCGGGGATCGAACGGCGCAGCTCTTTCAAGACCAAGATGCACGCACCATGGCTGTTGTCCTCGCCGTGCTCGCGTTGGCAATGCCCGCTGAGTTTCGCGGGCAATCCATGGGACCGCGGGTCACCTCTGCGCTGTTGTTGAGCGTGCTGTGGTTGTGGCGTCCACGACGAGAGTCTGATGCCCTGAAAGCGATTCTTGCCGGATGCGCGTTGGCAACACTGGTGTACACGCATGTTCGATTTGAAGCGTTTTCGAGCCACGTGAATGTGTTGCGCACGATGGTCCAGCGGGTGCCGCTGCGGGCGCGGGTGGCTTCATTGGTGTACCAGCCGCTTCTGGTGGGGTATCGACTGCCTGTATTGCTGCATTTATCAGCATATTTTCTCGCCGAGCGTGGCGGAATGAGCTCCTCTGGATTCACCCGAACGGGTGTGACCTATCGTCCCGAGGTCGCACGGGACGTTTTAACCGTGCAACAGCTTTGGATGCCGTATACGCACGGAGCGCAACTGACAGAGCAAACGCACGGGATGTACTATGACGCCGTCTTCGTCGTTCGCGGCCCTCGGTATCCGCAAACACCCTTTTCTGACCACCACCCACGGGTGCATAGCTCGCTTCTTGTACGCCAGGGCGAGTTTGAGCTTTGGAACATTACTCACGACTTATAAATTAAAGATGAAACCTGAAATCCTCAAAGAATGTGCAGAGCAGATCTTTGCCGCCGGCCTGGGTCCGGTACCCAACGCGACGACGGCCCGGTCACTCATTGAGTACGTCCAGAGCGTCGCGAAGTTTAACGCTGGCGCGGATCTTGTTGGCGCAAAGACTGAAAAATCGCTAGCAGAAATCGTTTTGGCGGACGCGCTGGTCGCAGCACGGCATCCAGAGTTGTTGCACTCGCCTTTGTACGAAATCGGCGCAGGTGGGGCGGCCCTCGCGATCGTTCTCGCGGTCTTTGTGGACTCGCTCACGGTCGAGTTGATCGAGCCTCGGCACAAGCGCGCAGCTTTTTTGCGACTCGCGGGCGGCGCACTCAAGCTCTCTGCGAGAGTCAATGTGCAGCAGGGAACGCTCGGGGTTGATCGGGTTCCGCCCGGGGTTGCGGGCACTTCGATGGCGCGCGCGGTGTGGGCCCCAAACGAGTGGCTCGCGATCGCCGAGCAGCTCACACGACCCGACGGAACCATCCTGGTCACCACGACGCCGGGTCACCTCGAATCAGCCCCTATCAACGCGCCTAAATCCCTCCGCGAGCTTGCGCGCGAAGAGTACGAACTTCCGTTCTCACACGCCCGTCGTGTGCAGATTTGGTACGGACGTTAGCGTCGCTTTTTAGTGGCCCACCGCTTCGCGAAGCTCTCCGGTATACACCGTGATGAGTGGGTAGCCATTGGGCTGCGTCCACGAGGCAATTTGCTGCACGTTGGTGAGCTTCGTGTGCACATACTGCTCTGCCCACAGGTTTTCGTTGGGTGCCGAAGACGGGATGTGTCCAGGGGTAAACATCGCGTGTGCCCACACGGGAATGCACATCAAACGTCCAGCCGGCAGGGCCGCGTCACGAAGGTAGATCGAGTCTAGATTGTGATCTGGCTTGATACGAATGAGCACTCTCACAGGGTGAAATGAATAGTCATTAAAACCTATACTCATGCGTCTTCCCGCGGCGGCGTCACGGCAGGCTTCGTACAGCGCTTGGGTAACAGTCCGTGGGCCCGAGATCACTTTGTATCCACGAAAAGCTCCGCCTCGGTGTGCAGAGAAGTACCCGTGATCGGGACCACCGCCGTGGTAGAAATACCGCACGGCGCGGAGGTTTGGCCCCAGCACAAAGTAAAGCGCGATGGCTGTGACAAAGACCGCTCCTGGCCACCGAAGACGAGCGCCGGCACATGCAAGCAGCAGCATGGCCGGAGCCAATAGCGCGAACAGATACCGCTCGCTGTCGATAGTGGGCAACCACCAATCGCGTGCGGGGGCGAGAATCAGCGGAAACAGTACCAGCGCAACGGGGAGATAAAACGCTGCAAATTCTCTGATGGACCGCGAAGCGTCCGGCTCGGAAGGACCGAAGAAACGGCCGTCTTTTTTCACCGCGACAAGCCAGGACGCAACCAGAACTAGCGCGGTAAACACCCGTGAAAAGGTGTATCCAAGCGAGCCGTACGAGTTGTCACCAACATAGTTTTTAAGTGTTTGCTCGCCGGACCATCCATCCATGATGCTTCTTCGAAAGTTCAGCTGTCTTCGCTCGAAGTCGTTAAACCTGGGGGACGGCGTTGCAACTTGGACGACCGTCGCAGCATCGCTCAAGATGGGAGCGGCGTGCGCGGCGACCAACAAGAGCGCGAGCCACGGGCCTGGGGTCTTCAGAGCCGACCGGAGCTGACGATGAATGACCGTCCAAAGAGCACAGGCCACAAGCGGAATCAAAATGAACGGTGTGAAGTGAAAGCCCAGCGCCAAAAGCTGTCCGGCACCCACGAGCTTGAGGACGGTTGTGACTTTCTCTCGTCGGGAGAATGTGCTGTAAATTTCTTGATAAAATGGCTGCAGTGCGGCCAGCCAGGCGAGAGGACCGAGCACCGCGAGGATCAGCGAAATCGGATACGGAACCACCACCGAGCGAGCCCACCACACGGTCCACGGATGCGTGGCGAGCAGCGCACAGACACCCAGCCCGATGCGCACCGCTCCTAGCCGGTAGGAGAGGGCAAAAATTGAGATGAGTCCCATGAGAACAGAGGCGCCGAGCGTGCTTCGGGCGGACGCAATCGAGACGCCGAAGAGCTTATAAAATAGCGCAATCATCCGCGCAAAAGCCGTCGTAACAAACCGCGCGTCGGGACCGAGTCGCGTGGGTAAGCCGTTCTGAATGCGCAGCCCCATAGCCATCCAGTTGCCCTCGTCACCGCTGGCAGAGGGGACGTTTTGGACGTTGTAGAAGTAGGCAAAACAGCCAAAGATCGCGATCAACGCAAACAAGCACGCAGAGAACAACGCGCTGAGTCTGGCGGCCCTTGCTGAGCCTCTCGGCGAGCTGTCTACTTCGCGAGCCACTTGTTCATGAACACGGCGCTTTTGTCCCAGCCCTCACGCAGCTGCTTCTCGATCGAGGACTCGAGCATGCCTCCGAGGCCAAAGATCTTCGCTTCAACGACCATGTCCGCGATGCGCCGGACCTTTGTGTCGCCGATTTTTTCGATGCGAAGCGCGCCTGTATTAGTCATTTTATCAGTCAATTGACTGGGAATAATCTTCCACGCCCAGCGCTTGGTGCTCTTGTCCATCACGCCCTCTTCACGGTACGTCATGCCCGGTCCGACCAGCTTCGCGAGCGGCCCAGGGAGCTCAATCTTTGGAGTCGCTTGAATCTTGCGATGTGTCTGTGTGTCTGTGTCCCGAAGCTCAGTGACCTCAAACTTTGGAAATCCAAGCTCGCCAACGTAGAGCTTGTCGTTAAACTCTTTGTCGAAAAAGACCTTCCAAAACGTCTCTTCGTTGCAGTTGATCTCATGCGTGACAGTAAAGCGTGCCATGGTTTTTGGGTCTTTCGAGGGATGTGAAAAAAGTGAAAATGCTTATTGTGCGTTTCGGTTCAGCTTGTGACAGCGCCATCCATTTTTCTCGTTATCTACCAGGAAGCCGACTGGACGCTGTCACAAATGTCTGCTGAACCTGCACTAGAGCCCGTGCGTGGTGATGTATCGATTGGTGAACTCAGCGGCCTTTGCGTAGGTGTCTTGCATCGATTTTGAGACAAACCCTTCAGCAATCCCACCGATGCCAAACACCTTGACCTCGATCACCATGTCAACGGTTCTTCGAATCGATTTGGGGCCTGTTTTTTCAATTCGAAAGTCACCTTCAGAGCGAATCTTGTCCGCCAGTGTTCCGGGCAATACCTTGAAGCGGTAGATCCCCGAGGCGCGATCAAGCACGCCATCTTCGATATACGAAAACGCGCCACCGAGTAGTTTTTGCACCGGAGCGGGGGCATCTTGCTTGGGCGTACAGCGCACTTTGCGATGAAGCTTTGTGCCTTCTGCCTGAGAAGAGATCAGCTCGTACTCGACAAATTTTAGGTGGTCGACGTAGAGCGCCTTGTTAAAGGCTTCATCAAGAAAGCAGCGGTCCCAAAACGTCTCGGCGTCGGTGCGAAACTCGTGCGTGATGTTCACTTTCATAGGCCGGGGCCGACCTTATCATAATTGAATCGCGATCAAGCACTGTGAAAACGGTCTTTCAACAGCGCTGCAAGCGCGTCGCGGGCGCAGCTGCGGCAGTACCCGTCACGATCGATGAGCGTGTGCAATGTGCGCTCGGCGACACGCTTTGCCTCTGCCTCAAGGTGCGCGTCTTGATCGGACAAAAGCAGCATAGTGTCTTTGGCGATGCTCGCAATTCGCGCACGTCGAGCGGCAAAGAACGCCTCTTTCAGCTTCAGTAAATACCGTGGAAATAACTGCGCATAGTCCACACCCCCGCCCGGATGATCGATTGCCCAACCGGCGATCATCGACAGAAGATCTCCTCTAAACTGCGCGCGGTTTGCCTGCACCCCGAGCGTCCTCTCAATGTCTGTCATCATGGCCTCGTCGGGGTTTTCATCTCGTCCCGTGACGCGATTGGCCACTTTTTCGCCCTTCAACGCCGCGCTGACATGGCTGATATAACGCTCGAAAGACTCGAAGTATCGCGCCTCGTCAATGAGCCCTGTGGCGTCACGAAGCGAGAGTTCTGCGCGCTCTAAAACACGCTCTCGCAACGAACGAATAAAGCTTCGCGGATCATGAAACCCACCCGCCACCGGATCAATCCTGAGCCACTCAAACTCATTCTTACGTGCAATAAGCGTGGTCAATTCTTCGATCACACCAAAGGGCGAAAGACACGTGTACGTCCGGCTCTGTGCCGCCTCGAGCAGGACGGCTCGGATCTCTCGAGGCGAAGCACCGGTGCGCCCCTCGTAGTTGGGATACGAGTCGCTCTCGCGAAACAGCTCTTCGACACCACTGCGAAGCACCTTCGCTTGCTCGCCATCGAGCCGAGCAGGGGCAGCACCCGATGAGTAGAGCTCCGCTTTTTCTAACGGGGTGAGGTCTGCAGAGAGCGCGCCGAGCTCTTTGGTAAACCGCTCGGCAGCTGGCTTTCGCATACGGGTGAGCACCGCAAAGAGCGCAGCGGTCTCTGTGGCATGAGGCGCGACGTGGCGGCGAACGGACGGGACGACTTGATTCTGATAGATCTTTTGCTCGTCTTTCCAGTCCAGCAGGTACGGAGCTCTCAGCAGCTCAAGGCGACCGCGAAACGACGCGAACTCTGAGTGCTCCCTAAACGCATCGAGATGAATCTCGTTGGCGCTGCCGATCATCACCAGGTTGGGCGCGAGATTGCTCGCGGTGAGCGCGACTTCACCGGTCTCGATCATGAGCAAAAGATACTTCCATGCATCCAGGGGACGCTTGAGCAGGTCGCTAAACTCAAGCAGCCCGCCGGCGGCGTCAACGAGCTCACCAAACGTCTCAAAAAGGGCGACGTTTTGCAGCGATGCGGGGAGCGAGGCAAGCGACCGTGAAGCGGTGACTTGTCGCTCGTGTGCGTCCACCGCGACCTGCGGACCAATGGTGACCGCGCCTGCGCGATAACGGCGAGAGACAAACCAACGCTCGACCTGAATGTGTGCCAAAACGCGCTGCAGATCTCCGCGGTAGGCCGCCAAGAGTGACTCGAAGATCTGCTGGCTTTTGTGCGATAATCCTCCCTTCCAAAGATAATCAGGGACCGACTCGCCGCTGCCCAAGGTGTTCTGCAAAATGGTTCGTCGCGTCTCGATTGGGAGTACCAACAATGGGTGGTCCCGAAGGTCGCTCAAGATCTTTGAGTCAATCGCCGAGTCGTCCAAGTGCGCAAAAGTCTCACCGGGTTTGGGGCCATCCTCGGTCTTCGCGCCTAAGGCACCAAATCCAATGCGCGAATCTCCGCTGCCTCTTCCCTTCGGAAAAACCCAGCTAATCTGGTACATCGTCCCTTCGTCCGTCTGCGAATAGTGCTCCATCGCGCGCATAATGAGCGCACAAAATGTGCTCTTCGCGCTCCCATTGGGGCCGTGCAAGAGCGTGAGTCGATCCACCTTGCCCTGCTCCGCAAAGTTGCTCAGGGCTCGGTACACTTGGCGCTGAAGTTCTTCTTGCCCCACCAGCGCGTCGCGTTGTCCGCTTGCGTCTTCCCAGGGTAGATCAAAGAGGTTCCACCGGTTGACGGTGCCCCAGGGGCGCTCGACAGGGCGGGTGCCGTAGAAGTCAAAAGTGTCTTTGATGTACCGCGCGGCGTCTCGTCCGTGGCGCTTCGGATTGTCAGCAAATACTGTCAGATACTCATCGAAAGACAGCGGCTTGTGCGAAGCCACCAGGCGATTGCGTGCAGTTTCAAGGGCGGACTGAATGCGCGCTGAAAGCTCTTCGGTCATCGTTTAGTGATGAGTGTACACTACCCACTGTCGTCACGCTCGCTCGACTCTCACGTCAGCCATCTAACGCGCGACGCGAGTTTTTCGGGCCTCCAGCTTTTGCTCCCAGTTCGCGAGCGCCTCGGTCGCAGCGGAGATCAAGGGCGCGACTGCTGATTTGGCGCCTCGCAGCGTGACCCTTCGCCGAAGCTGTGATTTTTGATCTCGTGCCAGCTCGACCCAGAGCGCTCCTTGAGGGATGTCACTTGCTCCTCGCTCTGGCCACTCAACAATGCAGAGCCCCTCTGCGCCCTGAGAAAAGAGCCCAATCTCGTCGAGCTCGCGCGCGTCACCGAGTCGATACAGATCTGCGTGAATCACCGTAAATTTGCCGGTATAAACCTGCATAATAGCGAAGGTAGGAGAGGTCACACGGACGCTCTCTGGCACCCCTGCTCCACGCACGACAGCTTGCGCGAACACGGTCTTGCCAGCACCTAAGGGTCCCACCAACGCGAACACGTCGCCCTTTCGCGCACAGACCCCGAGCGCGCGAGCGACCGCTTTGACGGCTCCCCGCGAGCCAACGAAGCTGATGCTCAGCAGGCTTTCGGGAGGCTCTGGTATAGGATGGGTTGTGACTGAATCAACCACAGTGTCACCTATCATGACTGGTTCTTCGAACCGATACAACCGCGTATCGCTGGCCATTCGAGCGGTGTTTAGTGCCGGTTTCGCTGCGATGTTGTGCGCCTCGATGGACGCTTCAGCGCAGCATTTGGACGGGCCACTCAACCAAACCGACTACCAGCTCACGGCCCGATTTGTGACCGAACGAACGCTTGAGGGTACCGCACACATTCGCTGGGTGCACCAAAGCGCTGTCCCAACGCGCGAGATTTGGTGGCATCTTTATCTCAACGCGTTTGCAAATCACGACAGTTTATTTTACCGCACTTTGGCGGCGCAAGGACATCGAGGACACCCGCCTGGGCGTGCGGGCTCGATCACCGTGCACAGCATAGAGTGGGTGGGGCACGCTGGTGATCTTCGGGCGAGAAGCACGATTGGGACGGCGGACAACCCGGGCGATCAGACAGAGATGCACACGCTTTTGCCTGAAGAAATACAGCCCAATACAGTCGTCGAACTGAACGTGCGGTTCACGTCGGTCCTGCCGGATGCGTTTGCGCGGACGGGGTGTGGAGGGGGATTTTGTTTTGTGGGTCAATGGTTTCCGAAGCTTGCGGTGCTCGAGCGAGATGGGCAGTGGACACACTTTGCGCTTCACGCGAACAGCGAGTTTTATGCGGACTTCGGTCGCTATGAGCTGAGCGTTGACACGCCGCGATCCATGCAGCAGTGGGGGCCTGGAGTCGTCACAGAGATGCCCGCTGTGGACTCCAGCCGAGTGTGCAGGCGTTATGAGCTTGAGCCCGCACATGATCTCTCTTTTGCCGTGAGCTCGTCTTTGATGCAACAGCGCTCAATCAACGTGCAAGCGTCTGCAGGTCCGCTGCGCGTGACCATTGTGTATCCCCAAAGTGACAGCGCCTCCGCTGAGCGAGCGTTGGCTGTCATTTCACGTGCAGTCTCATCGCTTGAGCGGCGCTTTGGACAGTACCCCTACCACTCTCTCATGGTCGTCTTACCCCCACACGCGGCAGAGGGAACAGGCGGAATGGAGTACCCGGGCCTGATCACCATTGACTCTCAACCGGGGCTTCCGTCGTTTGTGCGAGAGGTTGAATACGTCACAGTGCACGAACTCGCGCACCAGTGGTTTTATGGGCTTCTGGCGTCCGACGAGCACGCGCACCCCTTTTTAGACGAGGGCCTCACTGAGTACGCCACGGGGATAGTCCTGGACGAACTCTACGGAAGCCCTGCTTTTTTTAAGCTATTTCACACAGGGTTGGATTTTTGGAGCATCCAAGGCGGCTTTGCCGGGAGCGAGCCGAGCGCGGACCCTCTCGCGCAAGGAGCGAGTCAATTTCACTCCTTTTCACATTATTCAAACATTGTATATCGCCGGACTGCGGCAGCGCTTCACAGCGTTGAACAAGACGATCCCGCGGCTGTTCGCGACTGGCTTCACGCGTACAGCGGCCGCTATGCAGGGCGGCACCCTACGCCGAGCGACCTGCTCACGTTGCTTGATCGCTCAAGCGTTGCACCACAGAATCGACTGCTATTACGCACGTTGATCACCACCGGAGGGCGCGTGGACCTTCGTGTCGCCGCGCTTGATCCTCAGCAGGTGACGTTGGTGCGAGACGGCCTACTGCAACCCACTGTGGACGTCGAGCTTGTCCCGCTCTCTGGTCCGCCTCGGCGCATACGGTGGATATCAACTGAGAGTCCCAAATCTATTCAGGGAGCGTATCAAACCGTGCGTATCGATCCTGACAGACACTGGGCGCTGGATGACAATCGAGCCAACAACGATCGGTCTCTCTCCAGTCGCGGGACAACACCGTCGCTCTTTCGTCTGGGAGCCTGGGCGGCCCTACTGCTGCGCTGGATCGGCCCATGATCGAGCGATTGTTGCGTGCAAAATGGCGACTATTTCATGTCGCTGTTCTCGCTCTTGCTGAGTGGTTTATTGCGCACGGACTTTTGTTGTCGCTCAACCGCGCGTGGGTCGGCGGACTACATACGCACCCCCTTGGCTCTGACGCAATCTTCGCCGAGGATGGTCGAGTTGCACTCGACGTCACGCTCGCGCATTTAGTAGACCTGAGAGCGGGGCTGGTGTTTGTTGTGATTGGGATGGCGATAGTGTTTTTCGTGAGCGTCCCACTACATGGCGTCACTGCGGTGATTGCACGCAAGACCGACGAAAATCCTTGGACTCAGTCAGTCCTTCAGTCACCTCGCTTGGTGGCGATTGCCGCTCTGCAGTGGGTGAGCTTTGCGCTGATCGCTTATGGACTTGTACGTACGAGCGGTCCCATGGTTCGTGCTGTGATGGCGGGCGCCGGCGCACGCAGTTTTGTCCTCCCGTCGGTGATCGCGCTGGGGCTTGTGTATCTGTTGCAGTGCACCAGGGTGTGCGCGCACCACGCGAGGCTGCTTGCGGTGGCCGAAGCTCCATTGCGAGGCTGTCTCGCGGGTGGACTGCGAGGGCTACAAAATGCCCCATTTCGCACGGTATTTACGCTTAGTTTGGTGGATCTTACGATGATCCTGTTGAGCGTACTGACGTCGGTGTGCCCCAGCGTCGTGCTGTGGCTACTGTCGTTGGTGACCCAGTTTTTGCGCGTGCAGATGCTTGTGTGGTGGCTTGCAGCGCAGCACAGACGCGCCCCTGTGTAGGCGTCGGACGCCCTAGTTGGCGCGAGCAAGAGAACAATTGTGACGCACGGGATGACCGATCAAAGAAACCCGTTCGCAAATTGCGCAGAAATGCAACAGAGATTGCGTCGATATTTGGAGGCGGTTTTAGGGTTCAATCGACCCTATGTCTGAGCGAATAGTGAGCAAAATTGCTCGGTTTCTACGGCGGTGAATTTCTT
>JANNCG010001020.1:0-8834 GCA_031386385.1 Myxococcales bacterium | reverse complement strand
GCGATGCAGCGGGTGCGGGACGCGAAGGTTCCGGGTGTGGTGGATGTGCGCGGGCGCGGACTGCTGATTGGGATCGAGCTGCACCCCGCGATGGGCGGAGCGCATAAGCTCTGTGAGATGTTGATTAAAAACGGAGTGCTCACCAAAGAGACACGCAAGCACGTGCTTCGCTTGGCACCTCCGCTGGTCATCGCAGAGAGCGATCTTATGCGCGGTGTGGACATCACGATCGAGACCATTCGCCAGATGTACGCGCAGGCCGATCAGGGCGCCGTGGCCGCACACAGCGCGGTCTAGCGGATCCCGAATGGTGGGTCTCCGTCTATCGATAGACGGAGTTTCTCGCACAAATTGCAGGGGATAATTTTTGGATTTGGCGGGTAAAGTGCATTCGGCTACCGAGTCGGCTGTACGACCGTCGCGCTGTCGAGGCTGACTGCGGTCTGCGCCAACAACCGACCATTGATCGTGGCGCCAGTGCGCGCAACGATGGCGGTTTGCGTGAGGATGATGCCTTCAACGTGTGAGGTAGTGCCCAACATCACCTGGCCAGAGACCTGCCAGAACACATTTTTCGCCACCGCGCCGCCTGCGAGTGTCACCGAGACTCCGGCGGCTACGGTGAGATTCTCGGCGACTTGAAAGATCCACACGTCTCCGGCGGTTCCTGTCAGTGTGACGTTTGTCGGGACAAGCAGTCCCGTGCCCCACTGGTAAACGCCTGCGGGCAAAGTGAGTCCGCCGATGTTGCCGCCGCCAAGCTCAGTGACGTCTGGCGCTCGTCCTGCGGCGTCGGTGAACGCACGCTGCATGTCTCCGACCGCGCGTGTGAGCCGCGTTGGCGTTGGCTCGGTATATGTCGCAGCATAGACTCGACCAGTGACCTGAGCCGATGTAGCAAACATGTTTGAAGGATCTGCTGTCAGAGAAAATCCAGTAATGTACGTACCTGACGCCGGACTCACGCCGAGGTCGCCGACAATAGCGGACGGCGGGACAGTCGAGATTCCGGACTTGGACAAGATCGCAAAGTCGCCCGCCGTACCCAAGTCCACTGGCTGAGCCGCTGGCGCTGAGCTGTCTCGCCGCTGGATGCGTGGGACGTCCGGTCCCGCAGTGTTTGGGGCGTCTAAAATCGCTCCGTCTTGCAGGCCGACAACTCCAGAGGGGGCGCACGATGGAAGCACGGCGAGGAGCGCTATTGTCGCGGGGAATAATAAACGAATTGTATGAATCATGAGTTTTTTAGAGCGCCAGCGATCAAGTGACGCGAGTTGCGTCGTTCGATGGGGCGTTGGCGCCTTACCTCTAACGGGGAGGTGCAATTTGCGCTCCATGCGTAGTTAGTTGGGTATTTGCCGTCCGTTGCGCGGCGGGGATCTCTGGCTGGCAGTCATGTCGATCAAAATGATGGATGCCCCAATCAGTCGCCTCGCGCTAAACCAACAACGCACGCAGCCCTGCACTAAGCGCTTGCGCCTGCTCAACGCTCGGCAACGGCGCGCTTGAGAGCGTGTGCCAATACAGCACGCTGCTCGCTTGATACTCTCGCGCAACGGACCCGATCGCCGCGGCACTCTTCGCGGTGTACGTGGGATCTAGCTCAATGCCATCCCGCGCAAACAGCGCTGTCGCCCGCTCGCCCTCTGCGCTTGGGGTGCCGTACCCGTTGCCAAAAAACTCGTTTGTGATGTGCACATCCCTCAGGTCCATCGCAGCTCTCACGCGCACGCCCTTCCCACTCTGCAGCGCAATCACTCTCTCCGCCATCACGCTCGCTCGCACCCTTGGAACACTCCACGGCGCCGCCACCTGCACGCCTACCACTTTTGTCGCAAGCCTTAGCGCTCTCACCGCCGCCAACAACCCCGCGTGCGTGCCTCCAGACCCGTGTGGGCACACGATCACCGACGGCAACTGTCCCGCCATCGCTCCCTGCTTCACCTGCGCGAGCAGCTCAATCATCGCCTGAAAATACCCAGCACATCCCTCAACACTGCTGCCACCCAGTGGGATCAAAAAGCTCTTCTCTCCGCGACGCTTCAACGACCCTTGAAGCCACTGTGCCGCGAAGGGCAACCACAGCTTATTGCGCACCACCGTGTACTGCACACCTCGAAGCTGCGCTAGATACGCCACTTGCATCGCGTGGTCCGACCGTGGCTGTGGTGCGACCACCGCGTGTACCTTGAGCCCCATTTGTTGCCCGTGGATCGCAGTGGCCAAAACATGATGCGACCCCACGGTCCCCGAGGTGAGCACCGAGGTGCAGCCAAGCTCCTGTGCGTGCGCGAGAATCCTAGCTAATTTGCGAGGCTTGTTGCCACCATAGTCCGCGTTGCTCAGGTCGTCGCGTTTGATCCACACGTCGCAACCGACGGCTTGCGAGACGTTTGCGAGCCGCTCAATGGGCGTAATTTGCAGCGGCAATGACAACACAGAGATTGCGTCCACTGTAGCAACTCTGCTCGCGGTTCGGGTGAATTGCTGCGTCGAAACAGTCCCGAAAAGATGTCGAAACCCCTCGCAGTTGCTACACTCGGCGCGCGATGGATTACGCCCCTCCCTACTTAGTGCTCTTTGCTCTGCCGGTGTTTGCCGTGCTGATGTCGCTTGAAGCCTGGGTGATTTTGAAGCGAAATCTCCGGCCCGAGGCGCGCTATGTGCGCTGGGACGTGCTCGCATCCATCGCGATGGGCGTGGGCAATCTGGTGATCGGAGCGCTCATCGCTCCGGTGGTGCTCGCTGCGATGACCGCTGTGCACTCACATCGGTTGTTTGACTTCAAGATGAGCGTCCCTGCGTATCTCGCGCTGCTGGTCTTAGAGGACCTCGCTTATTATGGCTTTCACCGCGCGTCGCACGAGATTCGCTTTTGGTGGGCCGGTCACGTGAATCACCACTCGTCTGAGCACTACAATCTTACGACCGCTCTGCGGCAATCATGGACGAGCTGGCTCTCTGGTGGCTGGTTTTTTTGGCTGCCGTTGTGCTTACTGGGCTTCTCGCCGGGGTGGGTCACTTTTCAGATCGGACTGTCGTTGCTCTACCAATACTGGGTGCACACCGAGGTCATCCATCGGATGCCTTCGTGGTTTGAGTACTTGTTCAGCACGCCATCGCAGCATCGCGTGCACCACGCTCGCAACCCGCGTTACTTGGACAAAAACTATGCGGGGATCTTCATGCTCTGGGACCGGATGTTTGGCACCTACGAGCCAGAGTCCAAGGATGAGCCAGTGAGCTACGGGATCACGCACCCGCTGAAGAGCTTCAATCCGCTGTGGATCGCCTTTCACGAGTGGGTCTCGATAGCTCAGGATGTATATAAGTTTCGTGGGATGCGCGCGAAGTTTCTCGCGGTGTTTGGAAGGCCGTCGCAGATTGACGCGTTGCGGGCCGAGCAAGATCCCTATCAGTACGACACGCCTGGTTGATTCAAGAGCGCGCCCAACAATAGCGGGAGGTGTCCCAGCGTGTTTACTCGGACCAAAAATTCCCACGATGTTTGGACGATCCTACCAAAGCGATCACCCATCTGCGGTAGAAACACTCTGGTGACTGTCTCTCCGTCGACTCTCAACGGTCTTCAACTTGATCGGCTGCTGTTCAAGTACCGCACCCTTGTGCGCTGGCGACGTGCGCATTTGCTGGGCGAACCGCTGCCCGCGAAGAGTGAGTTTCGCGCGCTGAGCGAAGAGTTTCCGGGTGCTTTGCGCGAGCTTGATACATTGCCAATGACGACGTTAGAGAGGCGCTGCGAAGAGCTCGAGCTGGTTGTCGGCGATGGGGCGGTAGCGCTGGCTTGGATGATCGCTTCTGAGCAATACCACCGTTGGATGCGTGCGGCACTCTGGCTCAAACTTCGCACTCGCGACGGCCTCGCTGATGAGCTCGCAGTCGCGTGTAGTGGTCGCTTCTCGCTCGCTGTAAGTGTGCAATTTGTCAGACAGATCGCAGATCCGCCACAAGGTCGGCTGCGTCGCGTGGTTTTTGAACAAGTGTGCAACACCACTGGCATGACCCTTGAGGAGTTGCAGCAAGAACTCCTCCCCACCCTACGAAGCAAGCTAGGTCCCTAGCACCCGTTGCAGCGTGAAGATCCAGCAGTCGTACAAGGCATGCGTCCAGGCGGCCACTGCGAATCCCCGGGTTTTGTACAAACCCGCGAACATCATTCCGAGGATGAAGCGAAACACAAACGCACGCATGGTGAAGGGCTCGCCCATCGGTCCTACGTGGTGAATGAGCGAAAACACCACCGATGAGATCACCCCCGCCAAGAGCATCGGGAGCAGCTTCACTTTGATCGATTTGGACAGCAGCCAGAGCAGGCCGGCGAACATTCCCGCGCGAAATATCAGCTCTTCGTGCAGACCAGCACCAAAGGACGCCACGATGTCGCTAAAAATATTGCCGCCCCGACGGCCAAGCCCGATCGCGTGGGACAACGCGGACGCGAGAGGCGCTGCGATAGAGGCCCATAGCGTGCTCTCAATCAACACAGGAATCAGCGCGTGTGTCGCAACGGTATTGCGCTCGCTCAATCCCCCGTTGGCTCGGCGTTTCGCCCACCAAATAGCCGCACCGAATAGTAGGGCTCCTATCAGTGTCATCAGCGCGAGTGTTAAGCGAGAGCCGCCGGCGATCGTGAAGAGCGTGCCGGTGAAGATGTCCACGCCGTTCGAGACCCAGCGGCACTGCCCTTGATTGCAGTCCATCGTGAGAAGCAATCCAAGCTGGTAAAACAGGTACATCGGAAGCACCAGAACCACACTCGTGAGTGGATCCACTCGGGTGGTGAGGTACGCACGGGCTCTCGAGAACCGAGAGCCTGAATGTGTCTTTTGCGGTGCAACCATAGGGAGCTTAGTATGGTTTAGCAGGTTTCACCGTCATCGGCGATGACACGCCACTATGCACCCCCAAGCGTCTGGTGGTAGCGTTCGCCATCTGATGAAGTACTACGTGATGGTTGGCGGTCGCGAGCGAGTTGTGACCATTGAAAACAAACCGAATGGATCGATCAGCGCGACGGTAGATGGCCGCGTGGTGGACGTTCAGAGCGTGGGTTATGCTCCCCGCGAGTGCACCATTCATGTAGATGGGCACGTGATGGATTTGACCGTAGAGGGCTCGCCTCCGCACCTTGGCGTTGTCGGCAGTGGCCACCGCACGTATGTCAAGGTTGAGAGTGATCGCATGCGCGCCGCGAGCAAGGCGCTTGGTCCCGGAGTGACGAGCAAAGAGCGAGACGTCAGGTCACCCATGCCCGGACGCGTGGTAAAAATCTTGGTGGCGCTTGGCGACGACGTGCAGCCCGGACAGTCCGTCGCGGTGGTCGAGGCGATGAAGATGGAGAACGAAGTGAAGGCCAAAAAGGGCGGAAAAGTTGCGAAAATTCCAGCGAAAGAGGGTACTGCGATCGAGGGCAACGCGGTCCTGGTGTCGTTTGAGTGAGCAGCCGCGTTAGTTGCAAAACGTGATCGGGTTCACACGCGCTAACACCGCGTTGGTGCGGGTCGATTCGCTCTGAGACGGCGCAACAACGTTGTCGACGGTGACTGTCCCGATGGTTCGGGGATCAAAGCGCGATCCGCTGCACAGCGGACCCGCAGTGAATTGCACCTCGACGGTGTACGTCCCTGCAGGGACCTGAACATTGAGCGCCAAGGGCTCACGATCCACGCTCGGATCAATGGGAACATACCGCTGCTGCACCCGCGCAGCTTCTCCGACGTTTGTCGCCGTGGGCCTAAAGACAAACCGCAGCTGAAATCCCTGCAATGTTTGTCCCCGATCTCGCGAGGCATCCGCCATTCCCGACAACGTCCAATACGTCCGTGCTAGCGGCGGCGGATCACCGCAGCTGCTCGCTCCCAGGCTCATGGCGCACACAACGACGGCGAAGAGCTCGTTTGCCTTCGTCATCACAGTGCACCTCCGATCCCCGCAAGCACACCGTCCTCGCGAGGGACTACAAACGCGGTGACCCCTGCGGGTATTCGAACGAGGCGCGTATCGCGTGCAAAAACACCCACCAAGAGGCCAGTGACGATCAACGCTCCGGCAGTGGCATAACCAGCGATTGCAACCGTTCGGTACAGCTGTGATTGGCTCAACAACGTGGGCCGCTGCGCCGCGAGCTCGGCCGTCGAGATCTGCTCTGCGCGGTTGAGCGAGTTATTTGCTAAAACGTTCATCCCGATCCCTGTGCCTAGCGCGCCAAGACCAAGCGTCTCGATCACGATGGTTGTCGCAGGGTATCCGGTGGTCACCTGCTGCGTCACAAACAACGGGATTGGCTGTTGTCTCGCTTGAACACCTTCGTTGCCACCGACGCCCACCTGAGGAGGACGCACAGTGTTTGCTGGCTCAGATGTGCTCGCGCTGTTGCCGCTGTTGCCGTTGTTGCTCGTGCTGTTGTGCGCTTGAACGGCAGTATGGGGATTGGGCTGAGAATTTGCAATCGAAGACACTGTTGCACCGTTGGCTAGGCGCCGAAGAAGTGCCCCATCGGTGATGGGTGACTCACCCGCGAGTGTTCCGCTCACGACGTCCACGACGATCACTTTGTCCTGTGACGGAATCACCCCAAACATCCTTGCCGCGCCAAGCGCCGTGCCGAGCGCAGCCAAATCACTCACCCATCGCGACGACGACTGCTCGAGGTTGCCATAGCGAAGTGCCGGTGTCTCGTTGCTCTCAAGCGCCTGATCAAGCTGGACATCCACGCTTACGGTGGACGTTGACCCCTGCGCGACGAGCACAGGATGCAACAGCGAGTGTTGCCCTGCGCACAACAGGCTAATCCGATGATGACTCCCCGGAGTCAGGTTGGACAACTGTGCCGGAGCACGACCGACGCTGCGTCCATCGCGAAACACCTCACACCCCGGAGCTACGGACTGCACCACAAGACCGGCGGTTGCTAGCGTCGCAATTTGCTGCTGAAATGCTGTTCGAACCGCGGTTGAAGAGGTCCTCGCAGAGAGCACTTGCTGAGCGTCAACACTGACCATTCGTCGCAGGGCGTCGTCGGCTCTTTGGGGCGTATCGCGGAGGGTGACGTTTGCCACAAACAGCAGCGCTCGCGCGTGTTGCTCGCGCACGTCCGCGAAGGTTGCGAGCAGGTCGGGCTCTGCTTCGAGCTCGCTTGCAATTTGCTCAAGCTGCGTGAGGGCGGTGTTCATCGCGGCTGTGTCGTTTGAGTCGACCGCTGCTGTGTAGCTTGCGCGTGCAGCATCCACTCGCGTGCGAATATTGGCGCGCGTGTTGAGCACCGGGGCCGGACGCCCAAATCGAGTGTGAAGCGCTTCGCTCAGTGAGGGCCCAGTCCAAGCGCTGGGGCCCACCGCTGCGGACACTCGGTTCAGTGTGGGGGCTGCCTCTTGGAGGTTGCCCGACGTTCCGGTGATCACGATGAACGGAATCCCATCGCCCCTGGCGGTCGCCGAGAGCGACAGCAGTGAGCATACAATAATATAAGCAATTTTACAGGTATGTTGTCGAATCACGAGGTGGCAACGCTCTCAGTTTGGTGACCTGCGCCAGCCCGCAGCGTGAGGCCAAACGCCCAAAGTGGTCTATGGATGGCTGAGTATCAACGATTTCGCTGTGAGATTCAGCGAACTTTCGAAGTATATAGGGTTTGTGTCAAGCGCACTTGGCCAGCGCTGGGGCAACTATGTCCTAGAAGAGAAGATCGCCGCTGGCGGGATGGCAGAGGTATTTCGCGCGCGGCGCTTGGGCGCGGGTGGGTTTAGCAAGGTGGTGTGCATCAAGCGTATGCACCAGCATCTGTCGGCGGACCAAGAGTTTATCGGCCTTTTTCTCGACGAAGCCCGCACCGGGGCAAAACTTAGGCACCGCAACATCGTGACGATTGACGATCTCGGTGAGCATGAGGGGCAATACTTTATTGCGATGGAGTTTGTACACGGAGTCGATCTGGCCGCGATCGAGACTCGTGTGCGAGGACTGCAAGAGCCATTTGCCGCCAATGCGGCAGTGTACATCGCCATGGAGGTCTTAGCTGGCCTCGCGGCGGCACACCGTGCGACGGACCCAGAAGACGGAGCCGCCCTTCGCGTGGTGCATCGAGATGTCGCTCCGCACAACATCTTGGTGTCCTTCGCTGGCGAGGTAAAACTGGGCGATTTCGGGATTGCTCGCGCAGAGCGCCGTGCGCAGGTGACCTCTGGCTCAATCGTTCGCGGGCGCTTTGGGTACATGCCGCTTGAGCAGCTCAGCGGAGCCCCCATTGATCAGCGCGCGGATCTGTTCGCGCTTGGGGTCGTTCTGTTCGAGATGCTCGCGGGGCAGAGGCCCTTTTTGGGCACCGTTGTGGACGCAACGCTTGAGGGAATTATCGCCGCGCAGGTGACCGATCGTCGACCGCCTCTGAAGACGTTGCGCGCGGATCTGTCTGATGATTTGTGCGCGATTGTGGATACGTTGCTTGCCAAAGAGCCCGATGAGCGGTTTCAGTCGGCCGAGGTTGCGTTGACGGTTCTTGAGCGTGTGGCCGAGCGAGCGGGCGGACCTCAGGCGCTCTCGGTGATGATGGGGCAGCTGTTTCCTTCGCAAGCAAGCGTCGCGGTGTCTCAGAGAGTCTCACTCCCGTCCATCACTCCGACGCAGCCGCAGGGGGGCAATTCTCTCGCGAATGCGACTCCGACGGAGGCGTCACGGGGGTTGTCGGTGCCCGCACCAGCACCCGCGCAAGCTGTTGCAAGCACAGACCTCGCGAAGCCGAGGGCTGCAGATTCCAATGTGCAGCCCAGAGTGTCTCAACGGTTAGAGCTTGTGACCGATAAGAGTGACCCGCTGAC
>JANNCG010000500.1:0-8906 GCA_031386385.1 Myxococcales bacterium | reverse complement strand
GCAGGGTGGGGGCCCCACCACGTCGAGCGATCCAACGGACCCGCTCTCTGATCGCGCGGTTCAAAAGGGCGCGCCCACGAACGCTGTCTACCCGCTCGAGCGAAGCGCGAATGAGGGCCGAAGCCTTGCCCCCCTCGTGTGCCCGAAGTGCGGCTTCAGCGGCCTCAAGCAGCGCATCGGCACCGGACTGCTCTGCGAAGGACTGAGCGCTCTGAGCCTGGCGCTTCTCTTTCGCAATGATCACCAACCCCACAGTCGCGCCCGCCACCGCGAGTGCGAGGCCACCGATAACGGTGCCCAACGCCAGGCGTCTTCGGGTCGTCGCCTGCTGCTCTCGCGCGTGACCGACGTCGAGAAAGGCTCGGACCGTCTCAGTCAGGTCGACTCCGGGCCGAAGAAGCACTCGCCGCGCCTGCTGCAATGCAGGCCCGGTCCACACATCACTCGCTGCACGTCCCTGCCTCGCCCAACGCTCTGCTGCGGGCGTAACGTCCGCGAGTTCGACGAGCTCTTCGCGGCTCTCATCGATCCACCGCGAAAGCTGGGTCCATCGTAGAATGAGCGATTCATGCACCAACTCAACAACGTTGCCCTCGCCTGCGCCTCGTCGCGTCGCGATTAAGCGGGCTTGGGAGAGCCGCTCAATCACTGAGAGTCCACGCTCGGGCAGGCCGGAGAGAAGCCCGTCAACGGCGACGGCTTTGCGAGTTCGCTCGTGCGTCACCATGCGAAGCAACAGGACCCTCGCGAGCGCGACCTGGTCATCAAGCATCGTGGCCAGGACTCCGTCAGCGTGCTTTACGAGCGCTCCGGTCACACCCCCTTGCTGCTCAAACGCCTCACGCGTAAGGACCTTTTTCTCTCGATCGCGACGGGTCCACAGCTGGCTGATCGCGAACTGCAGCAACGGCAGGGCGGCGATTTCGTCCTGGATTTCAGCTATCATTTGAGTCGGCAGGGTGGGGTCATCGAAGCGATACCCATACACCGCGAGGGGACGCGTGAGAGCCGACTGCAGAGCATCGGCGCTGAGCTCTCGCAGAACAAAGATTCGCTCAAAGAGCGGCTTCGCGGTCGCTTGCGCGATACGCCCCAGATAGTCATCGCGAAATGCGACGACCGCCCTCACATTGCCAGAGGCCGACTCAGCAATCACCGCGATGGCCTCAAGGTACCGCGTACGAACGTCCTGTGATGGATTGTGCGTGTACAGTTCTTCAAGGGCGTCGAGAAACAGCAGCACCTTGCAGTTTGATACGCGCGCAAAATCAGACAGAGCGACGCTTAGGTGCGCTGGATCTGCCAGCATCTTATCTGCCAATTCGCGCACCGACTCGACCCTGTCGCTGTTAGGCTCAGACGGTAGCCCAGCCCTCACGGTCAGCGGCCGATCCGCCGTCGCGGCGTGAAGCGAGGCGGAGAGCGAGGCAAATGGGTCCGCGCCAGGACGAGCGGTAATCAGCGTCCAGCGCTCCTGCTCACGCAGCCGGGGGAGCAACCCTGCACGCACAAATGAGCTCTTGCCCGTCCCGGACGGTGCAACGATCGGCAGCAAGGGATCATCGCGAAACCTCTCAACCGCAGCGAGCACCTCTTGTTCGCGGCCGAAAAACAACGACGCATGACGCTCATCAAACGCCGACAGTCCTCGAAAAGGTCCATCACTCTCGAGGTCCGCGAGCGGAACAACATCCGCCACCAGCTGCTCGAGACGCTGAAAAATCGCGTCCGCCGTGGGGCGCTTAGAGGGCATCTTCTCAAGACACTCTGACAGCAAATTCACCACAGATTCGCTCATTCCGGCGCGATGAATAGGCGTGGGATCTTCATCACACAGGACGGAGATTCGCTGCGCCGGCGAGAGCTCTTCGAAGGGCAAAATTCCCGTCAGCAGCTCGTGGACAATCAACGCAAATGCCCAGATGTCCGACGCTTGCTCAGGCCTTCCCATCCACTGCTCGGGCGCCATGTACAGCGCGGTCCCCTCGATGACCGAGGCGAGCTCGCTTCGCTCAACGTGAAGCGCGAGGCCAAAATCGGCGATGCGAAGTCGCCCATCTTTGCCAAGTAGAACGTTCTCAGGCTTCAAGTCGCGATGCAAAACGCCGTGCCGATGGGCCTCTGCAATCGCGGCCATCATCGCGTACGCCATACGAAGCGCCGCGCGGCCTGACGGTGGGTCCGAGCGCATCCGCTCACGAAGAGTCTCGCCCTCGACATACTCAAGCGCGACGTAGGGCTGACCTTGGTGCTCATTGACTGAATACAGACCGACGATATTGGGGTGTGAGAAGCTCGCCGTCACGCGGGCCTCGGACATAAATCGCTCGACGGCTTCTCGGTTTCCGATCACATTTTTACTGGGAAACTTCAGCGCAACGCGACGTCCAAGTTTTGAATCTCGCGCCAAAAACACCGTCCCCATCCCCCCGCGTCCCAGCTCTCTCATCAGTCGAAAATCGCCAACCTCTGCACCTGCAAGAACCAGCGGCTCAGCGGCTTCATCGCCCCCAGACTTTGTCGCGGCCTCCGGGCTCTCGGTCTTTGCAACGCTAATCAATCGACTCCGCGGCAAAGATACGCGTTCGCCCAAGCAGCAACAACGCTCTTGATAGCGCAACTTCAAGGTTGACCGCAGGGGCCCATTCGATTGAACATCCCGCTCGTGCGATCAGTCATCCATCCTAGTGTTTTTTTCGTGATTGCGACGGCCGTCGCGCTCGCTGCACCCTCTGCATTTGCTCAAGCCGCTGAGGATCAGCGCATCGTCGAGGCGCGGACGCTGTACATCACCGCGACGCAGGCCAACACGGCGCGGCGTTATGGTGAAGCCGTTATCGCGTTTGAGCGCTCAAATCGCTTGCGACCCCATCCTCGAACCATGTACGAGATCGCCTCTGCGCGCCGTCGTGCGGGCGACAACGAGGGTGCGCTTCAGATGCTACGTGACGCGCTCGCAATGACCGATCCAGCGCCGAATGATGAGCTACTGGGCCTCATCCGTACTCTTGCCGGCGAGCTTGGCGAGCCCAACATAGCGCCAACCGTTGCACAATCTCACGAGTGTCCACGCTGCGCGACTTGCCCGCCAGAGCGCGAGTGCCCCGTATGCCCGCCCGCAACCCCTACGGATCGGCCCGCCTGGACGCCTGTCTTGCTCGGTGTTGGCGGCGGTGTTGTCCTCGGCTTAGGGATGGCGTTTTACGGCGCCGCGATCGGCGAGTCCGTTGGATATAACAGTCAAAACGCAACCATTCCTCTGCGAATGGAGCTCAAGAGCGCGGGTGAAACCAACCGGATCGTGGGCCTGTTGGGGTTGATCATTGGCCTGGGACTCGAAGGGACCGCCATTGCACTCACGGTTACCGGGCGCTCACAACCGGCCCGCGCAGCGACGTCGGATGCTCCTGTGAGACCACGCGAGAGCGCGCGATCGCGGTTGCGCTTCGACGTGATGCCGAACGGTCTTTTGGTAAGCGGGCAGTTTTAGCGTTTTCATAGCGCTTTGCGCGCTTCGGGGCAGCTTTCAGCGCAAGCGCTGTTAGACTCAAGCGAGTGCAAAATCGTCATGAGTGATGTTGAACCCAGTGTAGGTCGCAAGGTCTTTCGTTTGCTCGACGGGCTCTCAGTCCTGCTCGACGGTAGTACCCGCAAACAAATGGGCAGCGCGGCACGTGAGACGATCTTTCAGCAATGGAAGTTGTCGGTGGAGTACATCCTGCCGCACAGCACAGACCGGGACGCGCTAAGTGACGATCAAGTCGTAGATTTGTCCTCGACGTTTCACACTCCCGTTTTACTCATCCCGCCTCTCATGGTGCGTCCGTACGTGTACGATCTTCGCCCCAAGCACAGCTTTGTACGCCACCTGCGTGACCGGGGGTTTAAGACCTACGTGCTAGATTTCGGTGTTCCGGACGAGCACGATGAGTCGCTGACCCTTGAGCATTATGTGTACACGTTTTTGCCCGCCGCGATTGACGCGGTGCTTCGGCACTCAAAGAGTGAGCAGATCTCGCTTGTGGGCTACTGCATGGGAGGGATCTTTTCGCTCTTATACACCGCGGGATTTCATCGCTCGGTCACCAGACAAGACCACGACGCGCCAGTGCGCAACATTGTGACGATCGGCGCGCCGATTAATTTTGAGAAGGCCGGAGTGATGTCCCTCGCAGCGAAGTTTGGGAGCGGCTTTATCGATCGGGTGATGGATCAGCTGGGCAATGTTCCGTCGTTTGGGGCAGAGCTCGGGTTTAAAGTGATGTCCGGACCGCGCTCGGTCACCAAGTGGGTGTCGCTCGCAAAAAATCTCTACGATGAAGAATACGTGCGCGGATTCGACGCAGTAAACACCTGGGTCAATGATCTTTTGCCCTATCCGCGTGATGCGTTTAAGCAGATGGTGAAAGATGTGGTTGGATCGAACAAGCTGCTGAAAAAAGAGCTCAGCTTGGGGGGGCGAAAAATTGATCTCGGCGTGATCGACGCTCCCTTGCTCGCGCTCGCTGGGCGGGGAGATAACATCGCGACCCTTGGCTCCACTCGCGCTGTGCTCGCTACGGTTGGATCCACGGACAAGACATTTATCGAGGTCTCTGGTGGACATGTCGGTGTCGTCGCGGGCAGTACCGCACCGGATGAAGTCTGGCAGCGAACCGCCGATTGGTTGGCTCCGCGCTCGCTGCAGCCGCAGGCATGATGCGGCGGTTGACGCAGTTTTCTCTCGCAAAAACCAGCACTTCTGGCAACCTGCTGAAGAGTCCACCGATGGCTATTGGCGCCCTCTGAGTGAGATCACTGGTTCAAGCGTGAAGAAAAAAATCTCAACCCCTCCTTCCCTCCCCGAGCTCATCGCGACACTCAACAAAGCCGCTGGGCGAAGCAAAAATGCCCACTGGGCTTTAGTCGGCGAACCTACAGCGTTTGGTGGCCTAAAAATCACGCAGCTGCGGTTAGGCAATGGGCTGAAGTTGTTCGTCCTCGATGACAACAGCACCAAGGTGCTCAGCTATCACACGTGGTTCGCTGTCGGCTCGAGGCACGAGCATGTCGGCAAAACGGGGCTGGCTCACCTGTTTGAACACCTGATGTTCAACGAGACCAAAAACCTCCCAGCGGGCACATTTGATCGGCAGTTAGAGTCCATCGGGGCGAGCTCAAACGCCGCCACGTGGAACGATTGGACCTACTATCACCAAGAGTTTCCGGCGTGGCATCTCGCAACGGTGATTCAGCTTGAGGCTGAGCGCATGCAAAACCTCGTGCTGCGTGTCCCACAAGTGACGAGTGAAAAAGAGGTCGTCGCAAACGAGCGACGCTACCGTGTCGATGACGATGTGGATGGGACGGTCGGCGAGCTTCTGTACAAGCTGGCTTTTGAGAAGCACCCATACCACCATCCAACCATCGGCTGGATGAGCGACATCGAGGGATTTACCACTGCGGATTGTCGAGCATTTTATCAGCAATTTTATAGCCCAAACAACGCCACCCTGGTCGTTGTGGGCAATGTGGACTGGCACGTTTTGCTCAGCACGATTCAAGCAGAGTACGGCGTGATCAAACCGTCAACGCTTCCTGCGGAGCCCACGGTTGTCGAAGGCGTGCAGAAGGCCGAGCGCGTTGAGCGATTGAGCAAACCGACGCCGACGGCTCGCGTGGCCATTGGCTACAAAATTCCTGGGATGAACGATCCAGACCACATAGCTCTTACGTTGTTGGCAGAGGTCTTGCTCGGCGGACAGAGCTCGCGTTGGTTTCGCGCTTTGGTGCTTGATGGCGAGGTGGCAACGGACGTCGGAGCGAACGCTTCTCCCTTTCGAGATCCGGGGCTGTTCGAAATCCACGGGACCGCTCGCAATCACATCTCTGCCGATCAGCTGCTCGCCAAGATCGACGAGCTGATTGGACAGCTGGGCAAATCCCCCATCAACGACGCAGAAGTTGAGCGCGCGCTTGCCCGATTTGAGCTAGGGTTTTTGCAGGGACTTCAGACTGTGGGTGGCCGTGCCGAGCAGATTGGTTTCTACCAAATTGTGCTCAACGATCCCGCCGGCAGCCTGTCGCGTTTGACCGCGATGCGCAGACTGAGCGCCAGCGACCTGCAAGCGATAGCGCTCAAGTACTTAAAACCAAAGCAACGCACGATGATCTTAGTGCAGCCCGACGTCGCCGCACTCAAAGCGCTTGAGTCCGGTTCGGCAAGCAGCGAAGTCGCAGAGGTGTCAGCGTGAAGTCGAAGCTTATTCCGACGTTTGTGGTCGAGACCGACCGAAGTATCCCCATTATTGAGATCGTGATTGGATTTCGAGTTGGCTCGACCCTGGATCCGCAAGACAAAGAGGGAGCCCTGTCGCTCGCGCTCAGCAGCCTCCGGCGCGGCGCTGGAAAATATAGCTGCGAAGCTTTGGATTCGGAGCTCGATCGCCTAGGGGCAGAGTTTTCAACACACACCGATGCGTCTAGTTCGTCTATTCAAGCGACGGTGATTGCCCGCAATTTGTCAGCTTTTTTTGCGCTCCTTGCGACCATCCTGCGCGAGCCAACACACGCAGAAGAAGAGGTCGCAAAGTTGCTTCGGCAGCTTGTGGCCGGTCGAATCGACTCGCGCAATGATGACCGAACGCTCTGTGCGCGCCACTTTCGTCGACAGATGTTCGCCGGGCACCCCATGGGCCGGCCCGCTGGCGGCACACTTGAGTCGCTGCAAAATCTCACAGCCCTCGACGCCAAGTCGCTGTGGACCCAACTGCTTCACTATGGCCCTCCGGTAGTGGCCGCCGCTGGCGACATCGACGAGACTCAACTTCAGTCCCTTTGGAACGAACACTTCAGCGATCTCTGCCTCGCCCCTCCCCGCACCGCCAACGCGATCGTCGAGCCTGTTGCCCTCAAGGGCCGCCACTTACTGATCGTTGACAAGCCCTCACGCACACAGACTCAGATCATGATCGGGACTCTGGGCACACACTACACTGACCGTGACCACCACGCGCTGATCGTCGCAAACACTGCTTTTGGTGGGACTTTCACCTCGCGATTGACGACAGAGGTTCGCGGCAAACGAGGGTGGAGCTATGGGGCATCCAGTCGGTTAGAGCGCTCGCGGGTCCGGGACGCGTGGACGATGTGGACCTTTCCGGCGGCGACGGACGCAGCGGCTTGTCTCGCGCTGCAGCTCAAGCTGTTCTCACAGTTTCGAACCACCGGTTTGAAAGCACGTGAAGCCAGCTTTGCGAAGAAGTACCTCGTAGAGAGCCAAGTGTTTGAAGAAGACACCGCAGCCAAGCGCGCAGCACTGAAGCTTGATGAGGTATTTGGCGAGGTCCCTCCGGGGTATCACGCCGAGTTTGAGGCCGAGATCAAAGCGGTCACGCTCG
Organism: Myxococcales bacterium; assembly: GCA_031386385.1. Lineage (GTDB taxonomy): Bacteria > Myxococcota_A > Polyangia > Polyangiales > JANNCG01. The sequence continues at coordinate 1,527 of JANNCG010000500.1, read as the reverse complement.
CACAAGCCAACGCCTCCGTGAAAAAAAGGCTGTCCGAGAAGAACATCTTGATCTGCGTGACGGCCACTGCAGACCAGCTTCGTGGTCCCCTTGAGAAGGCCATCGGCAAGCTCGACTCCGTTAGGGTCATTAGCTTTGAGAACGACGGGTTTTTTCGCTAGCGCTCGGAGGGGTCGCGTGCGGGTGGCTATGCGGCTTTGATAAACGAGACATCGAGCTGAATCTTCACGTCATCGCTCACCACGACGCCACCGGCTTCGATCGCAGCGTTCCAGGTGATTCCAAAGTCCGACCGCTTGATCTTGCCGTGGGCGGAGGCGCCGATGCGTCGCATTCCCCAGGGATCTACCTGCTCACCGGTGACCTCTTCGACCGTCAACACCACCGCGTGGGTCTTGCCACGAAGCGTGAGATCACCCGTCACTGCAAGCCCAGCGCCGGACTTCTCGACCTTCGAAGACACAAACGTCATCTTTGGATGATTGGCCACGTCGAAGAAATCCGGGCTCTTCAGGTGTCCATCGCGCTTGTCGTCGCGGGTCTTCACTGAGTCTAGCTCAACGGTCACCGAGAGCGTGGAGGCTTCTGGGTTTGCTGGATCGTACTGAAGCTGGCCGCTGACGTTTTCAAACGCGCCACGAACGGTGCTGATCATCAGGTGCCGTACGCTGAAGGTGATGCTGGAGTGGGACTGGTCGATATTAAACGTAGCCATCTGGATGGAGTGCTTCTTTCTTTTGAGTCGTCTGCTCGATGAGTCGAGCGAACCGGAGCTTGCATCGCGAACGGATTTAGAACTAGAGTGCAAATTCCGAACGAATCGTTCAATATATTAGAACGATGTGAACTCCCATCTACGCAGTGAACTAGAGGCTATGGACCTTAACCGTTTGTCCGTTTTTTTGCGCATTGTTGAAGAGCATGGAGTGACTCTGGCAGCAAAAAAGCTGGGTCTTCCGAAGTCTTCCGTAAGCCGCTCGCTCAAGCTTTTAGAGCAAGAGATTGGCACTGAGCTGCTCAGGCGCTCTTCACGCAAGCTCACGCTCACCGACGCCGGCTCGCGCTTGTTCACCGAGGCGTCGCGGGCACTCGCGAGCATTCATGACGTCGAGGCCGAGATCGTGGATCTTGATGCCGCCGTCCGTGGGCCCATCCGGATCACGGCCCCAGTCGATGCGGGAGTGTGGCTTCTGGCACCGCTGCTCGCGGAGTTTTCGTGCACCTATCCCGAGGTCCGTTTGGATCTCTCTCTCAGCGGGCGCGTGGTGGATCTGGTTTCTGAAGGGTACGACATCGCGGTTCGGGCCGGACAAATTCGCGACACATCGCTCATTGCGCGTCCGCTCGCGCGAGCGTCCTTCGTGCTTGTTGCGTCGCCAGGGTATCTCAAGCAGCACGGCACTCCGAAGTCCCCCAAGGATCTTCAGCAGCACCACTGCGTCTTGTTTCGAGAGTTCACCGGCAAAGCAACATGGGTTCTTGATGGACCCAACGGCCCAGAGTCGCTGAGCATCAAGGGCGCAGTCA
>JANNCG010000480.1:0-10368 GCA_031386385.1 Myxococcales bacterium | reverse complement strand
GGAGTTAGTAACAACTTGCAATTAACTACGCAAGTCCCGTCCCGCGATTTCGTACCAGCCCCAATCGAGCAACACCCTAGCTGTCCATCCCCTTTAAGAGCGTGGCGACACAGAACTCAAATTCTCTGTCAAAATCCACGCGAAGCGCGCTCATCCCGGGTTTCTCTAGCGCCTTCGCGATCACCGGTCCAGCCTCCGCCATCATCCATAACCCCGCCATCAACGCCCGTACATGAATCATCAACCGCACGCCGCCGCCATTGCGCTCGAGGGACGGCAGCCTTCGCTCAAGCCGAAGCCCGGTGCCCATCACGTGCTCGAGCAAAAACTTTCGAAATTCTTCGCGAAGCTCATCGCTCACGTTGTGCTCTAACGTCGTCTCGAGTCGACAGAGCAGCCGCACAAGGAGCGGTCGTGCGCTCACAGCCTGTGCAACAACCTGCGTAACACGCGCGTTGGTCCAGCGCCCGGCCTCATCAAGCGCGGCGTCGAAGTCTTGAAAAAAATCTGTCATCTCTTCGCGCAGCACCGCCAGCTCAAGGGCCTCGCGTGTCGCAAAGTACAAAAACACCGTACCTTTGGCGACGCCAGCGCGTTGAGCCACCTCAGCGATGGTGGTCTCTAAATGCGCCGAACGAACAAACAAAGCGCGAGCTGCTTTGAGAATCGCCGCATGGCGCTCTTGCTTGTCCTCGGGTCGTCTGGCGCGCAGCTTGAGTGTCATAGGTTCTACGAGCAAAGGTACCTGACCGCCAGTCACCGCAGCAATAGCCTTAAAAACCTCATCGACACATTTTGTTCAGCGTTGGGTGTAAGCGCAAGGCTGGTGTGGCGTTTCTCGGGAGCAAAGGCAATCTATCCATGCAACTAAACCGTCCCCGTTCAGTCTCATTTTTTCTAGCGCTCACAGCCATTTGCGTGGGCTGCTCTTCACGAGGAGCCTCCGCTTCGTACGCCAGCTACGCGCGCTCTGCCTCAAGCGGCGGAATGCCCAGCTCAAGCGCGGCATCCGTGGAGTCGCCCCAAAGCTACCCAAGCGCCGACGGCGATTCTGTTGCTTCCGTTGCGCCAACCGCACCAAGCCGTCGTGAAGACGGGGTGCGTAGCCGCGCGGCGGGTCAACCGACGCCTGCGCGTGCTGCACACAACGTCGCAACCACGGTCGCACAAACCAATACGGGCGCAGACACCCGCGCGGGCTCGGTTGAGCAAGCACCAGCATCGTCGATGATCATCTACGCTGCCCAAATCCACGCACAAGTCGATCATGTCCCTGCTGCGATTGATCAGATCATCGAGGCCATCTCAACTCAGGGAGGCTTTCTTGCGACTCGCAATGACACCAGCGTGACGATGCGCGTCCCCGTGGGCCGCTTTCGCGAAGCTCTCGGTCGCATCGAAGCCCTCGGAACGGTCATCCACCGCGACGTGCAAGCTGAAGACGTCTCAGAGTCCTTTCACGACCTCGAAGTTCATCTGCAAAACCTCCGAAGCGTACAGACCCGGCTGCAGCAGTTTCTCGCACGCGCCGCCAACGTCAACGACGCGCTCACCGTCGAGCGTGAGCTTGAGCGTGTGGGCGGACAGATTGATGAAATCGAAGGACGCATGCGTTTTCTCAGCAATCGCGCGTCATTTTCGACCATCAGCGTGATGCTCACTGCACGTCCGGTGCCCCTCACGGTCAATCCACATCCCACGCCAAACTCGTATCAGCCGCTGCCTGACATCAACCTACCGTTTGAAGTCCTCGAGCAGCTCGGCCTGCCTCGACTGCTATCTGTTCGCTGAACCCGCACTGAGCTACCCGCAAGACCTTCGAAAGACACCAAGCCATGAACTCATTTTTCGCAAAACGCACTCAAGTTTCGATGATGTTATTGTCCCTCGCTATGTTGTTGAGCGCCACAGGCTGCCTGCCCTTCAACATGCGGACGCCGAACAGCTTCGCGCGACTCTCGGATCCTCGGCCATCGTACGACTACCGTGCAGTGAGCGCTTACGGAGTTGCGATGGGCGTTCGCGCGGTGCCCAATCGCGACGGGGGCAACCTGTCGTTTTGGTCCGAGGCGGTGGACCGTCGTCTGCAGAGCTCGGGATTTTACAGACCAATCAACCAGACCGAGACGCGCACTGCTCGGGGTTTGGTGGGCAAAACTCTTCGCTACGGTGCAGGCGATCCTCAATCGGGCGGCACCTACTGGGTGACGTTGTTTGTGACCCGCGACTGGGTGTACTTCGTTGAGTCAGGCGGCAACGCTGCGGCCTTTGCCCGCGCACAGACAGAAGTCGAGCAAGCCATTCGTACCTTCGAAGGGTCTTAACTTTGCTCCCATGATACGCGCTCGTTGAAGCGTTCGTTAGTCCGAGTAGATCCACCGCGACCGTGCATCCCAGCTCTTCAATCGCTCGGCGCCGATCGCAGTCACCTCGCTGAGAGCGCTCCCAGAGTCAATGGCCTCTCGCACCAACGAGTCGCCGGTGAGAAGATCGATCGCGGGGACCTCCGTGACGTACTCATACCGCTCAGTTCGCCAAGAAAATCCCTCGGTTTTTCGCAACTGTACCAACGCCGAGAGGTACGTCTGATAGGAGCGAAATGTTGCAGGATCTGTCACATGTACCTGCACTGCGCCAATGTTCTGCTTGGACCACTTGTGAAATGTAGGGCTCACCGTGGTCGGCCGAACGAGGCATCCCTCGCCTGCAGTTTTTTGCATCACGGTAGCAAGCTGCTGGGCCGAGACAAAGGGTGCGCCAAAGAGCTCAAAGGGGCGCGTGGTTCCTCGGCCTTCGCTGAGGTTGGTGCCTTCAAGGAGGCATCCGCCAGGGTAGACCAGCGCGGTGGTTGGCGTGGGCATGTTGGGTGAAGGCAACACCCACGAACAGCCAGTGTCCGTATAGAGCATCTCGCGCCTCCACCCCTGCATTTGCACCACCGAAACACCGGACAGCTTCTCGTCACGCGCGGCATCCAGCACGATCTCACCGATGGTTAATCCGTGACGCACCGGAACGCTTCGCAACCCCACAAACGACAACCGTTCGGCCACCTGTGGCGCGCCCTCGATGATCAGACCGCCCAACGGATTGGGGCGATCTAAAATGAGCGTCTCGATTCCAAGAGAAGAGCACACACGCGCACAGAGAACGGCCGTCCACACAAACGTGTAATACCGCGATCCAACGTCTTGAAGATCGATCACTAAGATCTCAAGTCCCGCGAGCCATTCTGGCTTGGGGGACAGCGACTCAAACCGATCACCGTACAGGGAGTGAATGGGGGCACCAGTATCTAGATCTATGGAATTTTCCACACCAATCATGTCTTGCGCCTCGCCACCGTAGCCGTGCTCTGGACCAAAGAGTGCTTGGATTTTCGCTCCTGCCGAGAGCAGCACATCACGAGCGTGTGTATAGTTGGCGGTGACTGAAGCGGGGTGCGCGACGAGCCCGACCTTTCGACCGCGAACGCGATGCGCAAGCTCGCCGGAGAAGATTCGATCAAGGCCAGTGAGCACCGATGGGGCAGAGGTCATTTGCTATGCTCTACCTGAGCACTGAATCGGTAAGCAAAATCTCGTCAAGTGGCGCGAGCGTACGCTCAATCCCGCCCTCTGACGCACTGTCGTTGCCAGCGCCACTTGCGCCGCTGCAACGCCCCGGATCTACAAGGCAAAACAGGTCCACATCGATACATTTGTCAGGTAATTTGCTAACCAATTGCGCCGCTCGAGCCTCCCAGCGCTGGCGACCGAATACCCGAAATAGCTGTTCACCGCGGGGCCCGGAAGGACACGATTGGCACCCATGGGTATCCCTGGCACTGCGCCAAGAAAAATACTCACGGTCCCTGCGTCGACCAGGCCCATGGGGTCCGCTTGCCACGCTCCCACAACGACGTCAGCAAATCCATCGCGGTTGACGTCGCCCGCACCTGCGACAGATGCACCTAAGCGATCTCCCGCCGCAATACCCTCAAGCACCCGCGCGGGAAACATCAAAATCCCGCCGGGACCCCCGGCGAACACGCTCGCCGTCCCTGCGTTCATTCGCCCGCCCGGAGACGCGTTATCCGCCCCCACAATGACGTCGCTAAATCCATCGCCGTTCGTGTCTCCCGCGGTCGCAACGGACCGCCCGAATTGATCGTTGGCCAGAACCCCTTCGAGCAGTGTGACGGGAGCCATCCCAACCCCACCCGCAGCACCTTGATAAACGCCAGCGGTCCCAGCGTTGAGTCTTCCGCCAGGATCTGCACCCGCCGCACCGGCAATCACGTCTGAATAGCCATCGAGGTTCACATCCCCTGCAGACGCCACAGAAGTTCCGAGTGCATCGTTGATGACGCCACCAGCTAGCGTCGTGGCCGGGGCCACCGGAATCCCCGACCCAGTCCCCAAGTAGACCGACGCCGTCCCAGCGTTGTTGCGGCCACTGGGATTAGCACCTGGCGCGCCGACCACGACGTCGGCAAATCGGTCTCCGTTGAGGTCTCCAGCACCCGCGACCGACTGACCAAAATAGTCGCCAGGCGCGAGCCCCTCGAGAACTCTATTTGCCATGAGGGCTGGGCCTGCGGCAGATCCGTGAAACACACTAGCCGTCCCCGCGTTGATCCTCCCGCCGGGTGAAGCGTAATCCGCGCCAACAATGAGATCTCCATATCCATCACCGTTTACATCGCCTACACCCGCGACCGATCGGCCAAAACCGTCCGTCGCGCTTGAGCCCTGCAACACGATCCCCGGGAGCATTGAAACACCCGCCGCGCTTCCATAAAATATGCTCGCAGCTCCAGAGTTCATCATCGGACCGTTGTCCGCGTCTGGCGCGCCAACGACCAGGTCACCAAAGCCGTCCCCGTTGAGATCGCCCGCACCCGCGACAGAAAAGCCAAAAGAATCGAGCGGGGCGACACCCTCAAGAACGCGCGCCGCGCCGGCAGGAATCGCTCCAGGACTCCCATGAAAGACACTCGCGGTCCCAGCGAACATTCGGCCACCAGGAGTGGCTTGTGGTGTTCCAACCACGACGTCATCGTACCCATCGCCATTGACATCAAGGTGCGGGGTACTGCTTGTGTCGACGCCACCACCGTTGCTCACCGACGGAACATGAAACAGCCACGTGGGGCTAAACGTTGCTGCGGTCGCCGCCATCGTGGCGCCTCGCAGTCGCCAAAAAACCACAGACCCTGCCGGCAACGCAGCCAACGGTTGTGTGCTTGTCCCGACCGCTCGCCGAGTCTCGATCACCATCGTGCACGCGCGATCCTGACAGAACTGAACCTCCGCTCCAGCAAACTCGACGGGGAGTTGCCAACGAACTGTGGGCTGACGCTGCGACACGTCGCCTAACGACAATGGCGCAATTGGGCGCGGAAAACGCCCCGCATCGATGCAATCGCCGTTGAAGGATTCATAGCCTGGATCGCAGTTCAACACGCAGGTGCTTGCGACGCAAGCGGAGGTCCCATTGACCATTGGGAGTGGACACCGATTGCCGCAGGCTCCGCAATTCTGACGGCTACTCCTCAGGTCGGTCTCGCAGCCATTTGCGTCAATGGCGTCGCAACTCGCAAAATTAGGAGCACACATCCCGATCCCACACGCCCCAGCGGTACACAACGAGGTCGCGTTTGCGACACTACAAACCGTGCCGCAGCTTCCGCAGTTGCTCGTATTCGTGTTGGTGTTTACCTCGCAACCGTTGGCAGCCGACAGGTCGCAATTGCCAAAGCCCATGTTGCACGAACCCAGCCCGCACACACCAACCGTACAGCTTGCGCTCGCATTCGGCGGGGGGGGACAAACGTTGCCACATGCTCCGCAGTTTGCCACTGCGTTGCTCGTGGCCGTCTCGCAACCGTTGAGTATCATGCCATCACAGTTGCCAAATCCAATGTTGCAGCTGCCGATCCCGCAAGCACCGCCAGCACACGATGGGACGCCGTTCGCCGTGGCGCACACGTTTGCACACACCCCGCAGTTATTGCGATCGGTCTGCAAATTCACGCATGTCATCATTGCTCCTGCCCCGCAAATTGTGTTTGGAGCGGGACAACCGACACGACACGCGCCCGCTACGCAGAGCTGCCCCATAGGGCAAACATTATTGCACGCGCCACAGTTATTGGGGTCTGTCTGGGAGTCGATACAGAGCGCCCCACAGCGAATGGTGCCCGCGTTGCATTGGCAGCTGCGCGCCAAGCAACTCTGTCCCGCAGGACAGACCGTTCCGCAAGCGCCACAGTGACTGTTGTTGGACGCAAGGTCTACGCAGCCGCTCATCCCACACGCAACGGTCCCCATCGGACACACCCCGCTATCGACTGGCGCATTCGGGACATCCATTCGGTTTGGAACATCCATCGCGTTGGGCACATCCTGACCGTTAGGCACGTCCATTCTATTTGGCCCGTCCATCCCGGTCGGAACATCCATCGGATCGGGAATATCCAGTCCATTCGCCACATCGACTGGGTTTGGGACATCCATCACGCTTGGGACATCGACCGGCGGGACACCGGTGTCCGCTCGCCCAGTGCTGGCATCCAATCCGCTCGTCGGTACATCGTCGACCCCTCCGTCCTCACCCGTCCCTGACACTGGAACCTCAGCCCTCACGCACTCTCCAAGATCTCCGCACGTCGCGTTTTGCTCTCGACACCGCACACTCACTGTACACTGAGCCGCGTCCACCGAGACGCAGCCCACCGACGCATCGCCACACCGGAGGGGCAAAAACACTCTCGCGGTCCCAGACCTTCCCCGCACAAACGAAACCCTTACTGCGCGATCAATCAACACCGCGGGCGAAGTCGGAGTGGCCGCCACCGTCGCGCGAAGCCAAAGCGTGACTGTGTTTACCCCGCGATCCGTGGGCGGAACCACACCAATTGAGCCACCAGCGATAAACGTGTCCATCGGAGTGTTCAGCCGAGCGAGGCGCAATGAGCCCATACTCACAAACGCCGCGCGGGTCGATAGTTCGCTTGGAGGCACCGCTCCGTTAAACGAAAACACATCGACCGTGACGGGACGCTCAATGGGCGAATCGGTGTCGATAAACAGCTGAATTTGTGTCGCGGGCGTACGGCAGCCAGCGAGAAGCCAAGCCACCAAAGCAAGCAATGAGACAACGCCCGAAGGGCACACCAATCGCGGAGAAGTTCGCCGGAGTTCAACAGAGCTCATGGCGCGCAGTGTATCGGTTTTTCGCCCGCGAACAATCGTTTCGAACCAACGAGAGAGCGGACTGCGTCGAGCGGTCTGACTCCGTGAAGGTACAAGCACCTGACCCAACGTCCACGAAAGGGGCACTCGACTGCCTCCATATGCGATGCTGCTAATAATTTTCTCACCAACCGTCGCTACAATGGCGCGTCGCAGCGATTGTTTAGATCGAGCCACTCGCAGTCCCGCAGCGAGTTCCCGTTGACTGGTCAGCATCCTAGCGCGTAGGGTCGCCAACGATGAGTGATTATCCACACGTTATATTCATCCACGGAAGGTTTCGCACGGGTCGGTCGTGGGAGCCATGGATTGAGCACCCGCCCGCGGTGCGTTCGGAAAAGACTGCGCCGTTGACTTTAAGGCACCACGCCCTCCGTTGCTCATGCTCGCCGGATAGCTCGATCACATCATTCCACCTTCGCTTAACCGCACAAACTTTGACCACTACAAACAATCAGTCGCGCCAACAGACTTCAAAGAGCTCAAGGGGCGAACGCACGTTCTGTGCGGACAACCGGGGATGGGAAGAAGTCGCAGACACCGCGCTGCAGTGGCTCAAGCGCAAAAGCTAGCGGCGCTCGACAAAAGCGCAAAAACATCCGTGAGAGCATTCGGAGCTTACCTTGCCGCCATCCTGCGGTACTCTGCCCGCGCTCTCACCATGACCTCGTTCTCAATTTCGCGTCGCTACTTTTCTCGCCAATTTTTCTTCACGACCGCGTTGATCGCGCTCGTCGCACTCGCATTCGTGCAAAGTGGTTGCGCGCGTCGCGTCGGCGATGGCTGCACGTTGGACACCGACTGCTCGATCAACAACGACCGTCGTTGTGATTTGTCGCAACAGGGCGGGTACTGCACCATCGCTGAGTGCGATCGCAACAGCTGCCCTGACGACTCGCTGTGCATCGAGTTTTTTGCTCAAGTGGACCCTCGAACGCGACGGTTTTGTATGGCGCCGTGCAGCGTCGACGGTGATTGCCGAGCCAATTATCGGTGCGTTGCGCCGGATGTCCAAGGCGTGTTTACCACTTGCCTGCCAAACACCCTGGCCACCGCCGCAGGCTGCACCCGGCTCGTCGATGACCGCGACCGCACGGGGCCCGGCACTCCGAAGCCACGCACAAAGTTCTGCGCGCTCCCCTCTCCACAGTAGTCACTCAACCGCTCCACGCCCATGCCGTACGCGAGCTACCTCGTTCGAAGACTTCTCGCAGGGCTGCTCACCGTCTGGGCAGTGATCACGGTGTGCTTTGTCGTCCTACATGCCATCCCGGGCGATCCTACAGACACGATCTTGGGCGAGACAGCAACCCAAGAAGACCGTGTCCAGCTTCGACACGCGCTTCGTCTCGATCAGCCATTTCATCGACGGTACGGTGAGTTCTTAAAAGATCTCGTGCTGCCATCTCGCGCGATGGGCCACTCGCTTCGGCAACCGCAACGCACCGCGGGCTCAATGATCATTGAAGCGTGGCCATCGACGGCGATCTTGGCATTCACAAGTGTCATTTTAGCGTGGATATTTGCAATCCCAATGGCACTTTTGGCCGCGACCCGACCGCGCTCAAAGACGGACACCGCCGTGGGTGTGTTCTCGCTCTTAGGCGTGGCGATCCCGTCGTTGTGGTTGGGACCCATGCTCATATTGCTGTTCTGCGTGATGGTTCCTGTGTTGCCGTTTCCGGGACCTGATGCGGCCGGACCTCTCGCGCTTGTTTTGCCTTCCCTCACCCTCGGTGTCGGGATGACTGGAATCCTCACCCGCATGGCACGCAGCTCATTGCGCGAGACCCTCAACGAGCCCTTCGTCGTAGCCGCACGCGCCAGAGGACTGTCTGAGTGGAAGGTCCTAACGAAGCACGCCCTTCGCGCCGCCATGGTTCCACTGCTCACGACCAGTGGCGCTCAGCTCACGGCGGTGCTCGGAGGCGCGGTGATCACCGAGAAGGTGTTTGATCGCATCGGGATCGGAACGCTATTGCTTCAGTCTCTCACCACGCGAGATCTACCCGTCGTGCTTGCATGTGTTGTGGTCATCGCCATCACGGCGGTGCTCGTTCAGCTGCTCATCGACATCGCGTATGTCTTGGTCGATCCCCGGATTCGGCTTCAATGAGGCGGCTCGATCGCACAGCGTTTAAGGGGCGGGCGATGATCGGGGTTCCGCTGGTGGGGCTCTTTCTTTTGTTGGCGATCGTCGGGCCTTGGATCGCGCCGTACTCCACCCACGCCATCTCGCTCACGCACCAACTCGAGGGAAGCTCATGGGCCCACTGGCTCGGGACCGCGGACAACGGGATTGACGTCCTGAGCGTCCTCTTGGTGGGCGCCCGTACCGCGGGGCTCGTCAGCATCGCGACGGTCACTATCTCGTTTTTGCTCGGGACTGGGCTGGGCGCAACCGCTGGCTACTTCGGTGGCCGCACTGAGATGATCATCACGCGCATCACCGACGCGGTGCAAGCGCTGCCCTCGTTGGTGATCAACATCGCGCTTCTTGCAATCGTCGCACGACCTGGATTTTTGCAGATGATCTTCGCATTGTGTGCCACTGGCTGGGTGGGCTATGCGCGTGTTTCTCGTGCAGAGGTATTACGTCTACGTGATCGAGAATTTGTGCACGCGGCTCGGGCACTTGGCGCGTCCCCATCACGGGTGCTGTTGCAACACGTGATCCCAAATGCGATGGGACCTTTGATTGTGCAAGCAACGTTCGGTCTCGGAGGCGCAGTGCTCGCAGAGGCGTCGCTCTCGTTTTTGGGGCTTGGCCCGGGAGTGAGCTCGTCCTGGGGCGCGCTGCTTGAACAGGGGACGGCTTATCTGCTTCGCGCACCTCGGCTCGCGTTGATCTCAGGGACGGCCATCGCGCTAACAGTGCTCGCGTTTAATCTCACGGGAGATTGGCTGCGCGACTGGCTCGATCCCAAAGAGCACGGACGCGGCTAGACGGCGTTGCGGGGGTAAGCGCGAAATCGTCAGCTGGTCGGGCTGCAATCCGCTATCGTTTGCCGATGCAACCGAAGAGATTGTTAAGTCGAGTTTTAGCGAGGCTGGCGCGCGCGGGCGTGGCGATCGCAACCGTCGTCGCAGTTCTCATTGCAGGTCGGTTCGGCCACGCGATGTGTCCGAG
>JANNCG010001012.1:0-6700 GCA_031386385.1 Myxococcales bacterium | reverse complement strand
GCCGAGCTGCAACTGCGGACGGAGGTCCGGTCATGACTTGGATCACAGTGGCTAACCTACTTGCCGAGTATGGGTACTCCTGCCGATCGACGGCATACGAGCACCTCGGCGCGAGCGTCGGTCGTCGTCCCGGCGCACGCGGAATGCTTTCAGTACGGCGGGACACGTGGGAACTTTTTAAGCGCGAGGTAGAAACATGCGGAATCAAACAAGCAAGAGAAAATGCAGCACAACGAGCGGGATCTTCCGCCGCACCGACAGCCCGTACTGGTGGACCACGGTCTACGAAGACGGGCAAGCGAGACGCGTCTCGACCAAGTGCCGCGACAAAGCAGCGGCCCTCGTTGCCGCTGTTGAACTCGAACGCGCCGCAAGAGACCCGCTCTCGCACGCGCGCAATACCACGACTCTCAGACAGGCTTTAAAGGACCTGGTTGACGACAGGGAGTTGCTCGCGCAGAGCGCAAGCAAGCGTGGCGCTGTGGCCACGGCACAATTCTATTTCGCAAAAGCGAAGGTGATCAAGGCGCACTTTGGCCCTGATTTTTTGCTGCGCAATGTGACCGCAGCCACGCTCGACGAATACGTCGCAGCGCGGCGCAGTCCGACCGAGATCAAGCCGGGCGTGTTCAAGCCAGGCGCGAAAGACTCGACGATCCATAAGGAGCTAACCACCATTCGCGCGGCCCTCGCGATTCAGGTCCGCAAGGGTACATTTGAAGCGGACCCGCGCGCGATCATTCCGAAAGTGTCGGGTCAGAGCGAGGCTGTCACGCGATGGCTCACGCCCGAAGAGGTCCGCGCGCTGCTGTTGCAACTCGTGCCGGACCGTGCTGCGCAAGTCGCGTTTGCGCTCGCTACGTCCGCTGAGTGGGTTGCTCTAGTCGCGGCGACGCGTGCGGATGTGCAGGGCGATTTTGTGCACATCCACGGGACCAAGCGAAGCACGAGGGACCGCCGCGTGCCCATCGCGCTGCCCTGGCAGCAAAAGCTCATGCAGTTCGCCCTCGCGCAAGCGACGGAGAAAGACCCCGACGCGCCGCTGTTTCCGCGGTGGCTGCATTCTAACTCGATCCGCGATCTACACGCAGCGTGCACGTTGGCGAAGATCGAGCCCTGCTCGTGGAACGACCTGCGACGCACGTGCTGTCAGTGGCTCGTCCAGGACGGCGTGCGCATTGAGTTGGCTGCCGTCGTGCTCGGACACGCGGATACCCGGATGGTTTCGCGCGTGTACGGCAAACTGTCAGCAGAATCCCTGCTTACGCAAATTCAGGGCTGCGTTTCGCAGCGTGCAGAATACGTGCAAGACAGTACCGATTTGGGCGGTTTCAACGGACTCTCCGGACAAACCGCAAACACGGAACCCCTGCAAAACTCCCCAAAACCAGTGCTCAGGGCCAGAATCGAACTGGCGACACGAGGATTTTCAGTCCTCTGCTCTACCGACTGAGCTACCTAAGCGAAACGGACGGAGTGAATAGCCCTTCGGCAACAGGCTGTCAACGGGCAATCCGGTGCTGAGGTTCAATCCATCCACTCAATGGATCGTTGAAGTCTGTGATGTCAGACTGAACATTTGCGGTCTCGCGTGCTCCCAAAGCAAGCATACTCCGTCGAGTTTATGACGGCATATACACACCGATTGGTCCTGCTGCTCAGCGTCGCTACGACGACCATAAGCTGCAAAAAAACTGTCCCGGCGGCCCCGCAGACCCAGGTGACTGTGGTGGATGCGGGCACCGCGACCACCCCGAGCACGCCGGTGACCGTTGGGGTTGCAGACGTCCCCACGAGCGCACCGGTCATCGCCGCACTCGCGGCACCCATCGGTGAAAACCTCGTCGAGCGGCTACAGCTTACCGCGACGGCGTCATCGACGATCGCAGGGACCGCGAACACCACCGCGATGATGACCGACAGCTCGATGGACACCGCTTGGAACTCGCGGACCGGAAACCTCGTGGGTGGGTGGATTGAGATGGCTGTTCCGGCGGGGGTCAGCGTACAATCAATTGGGCTCACCGCGGGGTTTGTTAAGCAATCAGCGCGGTTGGATTTGTTCACTACCAACCACCGCATCACGCGGGTGCGAGTCGCACGCGATAATGTTTTTGTCGGTGAATTTGCACTCAATCCTGAGAGTCGTGCGCTGCAAGCGTTTCCGCTGCAGGGGGACGGCGGGACCTTTCGCGTGACTGTGGCTGAGGTCCTTCCGGGATCGCGCGTCGCGTGGCGTGAGCTGTGCGTGAGCGAGTTTGTCATCTTTGGAACCATCCCCCCGGGCTTCGCTGTCCCTGCCCCTTCTGATGCGGGTGAAGATCCTGACGCCACGGCGGTGGGCGCGGCCGAGAGCACCGAGGATGCAGGCGAGGTAGCCACTGAACCCGCTGGAACACCGTCGCTGCCCGAGGCGTTGGGTCGCGCAGAGCCGCAGTCGTTTACGGCGTTGCCCCCCGTTGCAACCGTCGATGCGTACTGCCACACCGCAATGCAACGTGGCTATCGTCGACGACAGTGCCAAGATGCAACGACGGCCAATGGCGTGGCGGCGTGCTTTTGTGGACAGATGGCAGGCCCGAGCAGTCCGGCGGTCTCGCTGCACGGACGCGGCTCTCTGCAGCGCGCTGTGTCACCGTTTATGGGCGCCTATGTGATGGCACGAACGAACAACCCCGGTGAAGATGTCCTGTGCGATTTGTTAGTGCGAACACCCGCGGGTCTGTTTGCCTTTCAAGGGATGCAGCCCTGCGGTGCGCCGACAGGACAGCCCGCCGGTGGCTCGACGTTGCCTGAGCTCACCGTGCGATCCATGCGAGCGACTGCGCCCGATGCTGGCACGCCCGAGCTGAATATTGTCTGGGGCAACGTGATCGTTGATCCTGGCTACAGCGCCGCACGTTGCTCGGCCAACTGGAATGTCCGCTGCACCGTGGACGCCGCAAACGTCCCAACGTGTGTGAAAAACCAGACCGATTTGTACCAGTGTACGGTCCCAGTGATCGCCGGCGCGGTCGAGTAAGCGCCTTCGCTTAACGGGGAGAAGTTGTGTTCGCTTGGGCTGGGCAGGTTTTTGCGGACCACAGATGATTTGTTTTGGGGGTTGGTGCTACGGTCGCCGCCCTGATGGTCGCAGTCAGCGAAAAGTATGGCGCTTGGCAGGTCCGCTCGTACAAGCGCGCCTCGCAGCGCGGGTGGTGTATGCCCGTGATTATTCGCAACGGGAGCTTTTTCTACACCAAGCTCTTAGCGTTTGAAGATGGCGTTGTAGATTGTTGGGAGGGCTTAGATCTGGCGCTGTTTCGCAAAAAAATGCAGACGCGATGGATCGCTACCGAAACGAAGGTGGGCGAAGAGCTCAGCATCTTTAATTTGGGAAGCATGACCGTGCGTCAGTCCGAGCCGCTCGTGGATCGTGCGCAGATTGAGGCGCGAGTAGAAGAGGCGATCCGCTACTTTAATCCCACGCTCTCAAACATGGTGGACCTGCACGACGACCCCGTTGAGGTGCGCGGAAAAGTTCGCTACGCCAAGCTCCCCTCGCTCGATGGGCGCCCGGTCCGCACGACTCCCGAGGGGACTGATGTGATGGGCGAGGAGGTCGCGGTGGTGATGATCGAGGGAGACGAGCGGCGTGTCACGCGTTGGTTTGTGTACGCGGACGGGATGTCGCGCTTTGGCGCAGATGGCCCGTTGATCTCCCTCGCAGAGGCTGAGCAGCAGCTGCTGGCCGGTGAGACCGTCACGCTTCGGGTGCAGGACGGTCGCTGGATCACACTGGATGGTGTTGGGCGCGCAAAAATCGTGGACAGTCATTGGGACATAGAGCCCGAAGAGCGAGTCAAAGAGCAGCGGGATCACTACGCGCAGCTTCGCGGTGAGGGCGACGCGGTGGCGAGGTGTCGTGAGTGTCTAGAAGAGTTTGAGAGGACACAGACTGATAGTGCCCGCGAGCGGTTGCGGGCGGCGTATCTTGAGGTTCCCAAGCACCTGAGGATGTTTTGCGGGGACATGGATCGTAGGGATTTTCCTATTATTCACGCGTTAGGGATGGATCCGCTGCAGCGCTAAAAGGCCGCGCAGCCCGTACTGGGTTGACACTTGTCGCGGTGGTTAAGTACGCAGAGGGATGGCTAAACCACCTGTGAGTGTCTCGGCGACGAGCACGAAACAAAAGAGCGTCAAGCGAGCGTCCCTGACCGCCACCGAGATTCATCGCGTCGCGGCGGTGTGTGTGACCTCGTCGACGCCGATGATGTCGGTTCCGGTGATCACTGGGGACCGAGTGTACTGGGCTTGGACCGAGGGGGTCGTGGCGCTCTCGGGGCTTGAGTCGCGTGAGCTATTTCGCTGCAAATATGGCTACCAACCGGGCGAGCTTGCTCCCCTGGGGTACGGCGTCGTGACGGTCTTGGTGGCGAGCCAAAGCGTGATCGTGATGGGCACTTCGGTGGTGCAAGGCGCGCTTGAGCTGCGGTGGCACGATCAAGACACCGGAGGGGTGAAGCTGTGGGTGCGCTGCGCCGAGGTGTCGCGGGTGTGCCTGCTGGGGGATAAGTTATTTGTGTTTACCGAGGTTGTTCCCGAGCCCGAGTCGGTGACCGAGGGGGTGTCGCGCGTAGCCGAGTTGGGGCACGAAGGGGCGCTCGAAGCGTATCGAAGCGAGCTGCGATGGAAGAGGCAGATTTATACCGATCCCCAGTTTGCGTGCGTGTTCGGCAACGGCGCGGTCCTGTGCTTTGACGCTGCGACAGGCGAGCAGCTTGAGTCGGTGCGGTTCGCCAGGGACGGTGAAAAAATCTGGGAAGTGTATCCCTTTGGAGAGCTTGTGGTCATTGCGCTGGTATCACCAGAAGATCCATATAGCTCAAATGCGATGAAGGTCTGCCGAGCGGATGGCTCCGAAGTTTGGCGCGCCGCCGGGACGGTGCTCGCAGTGAGTTTCGACGGAATTTTGCTGCGTATCGGCGACGATGTGCGCCTGCTCGCTCCCGATCAATCCGAGCGCTGGACTTTTTGTCGCCCGACTGAAATCCCGGACGCCAAGCTTGTCGCCATGCGTGACCCGGTCTTGGCTTTTCTCGATCCACACACGGGAGAGAAAAACCGAACACTAGAGGTCTATGCGTTGGGCACAGGGCTGCCGTTGTGGTCTTCACCGGTGGGCAAATTCGCAGATATTCCATCTGTTAGCGGCAACAGAGCCTGGGTTCTTGATGCGCAGAGCAAGCTGAGTGCCCTGTCGCTAGAGTCCGGCGAGGTTCTCGCGCGGGTGTCGGGAAGGGATATGCGTGCGTGTGTCAGTACCCCCACGATTGTGGCGATCACAAACAAGTCACGCGGCTACGAGCTTGCTGTGTATTCGCTTCGCAATGACTAAGGCTGTGCTACAGACCGGGCGCAATATGGCTAAAGGATCTGATCGATGACCCCCTGTGGATGCAGGGCGCAGCACCAAAACGTACGAATTGTTCTCACTGGTGGCCCCGGCGCTGGCAAGACGGCGATTCTCGAGCTTGTGCGGCGCTCTCTCTGTGAGCATATGGCCATTGTGCAAGAGGCTGCAGGGGTGATTTTTGGAGGCGGGTTTCCGCGGGGAGAGGAAGTCGCTATGAGGCGCGCGGCGCAGCGAGCGATCTATTTCGTGCAGCGCGAACTTGAGGCGAGTGCAGCGGCGCAAAACGCGGCCATTGTGTTATGTGATCGCGGGACGGTGGATGGCCTTGCGTATTGGCCCGGCCCTGAATCGCTCTGGGATTCGGTGCAAACCACCAGTGAAATTGAGTACGCCCGCTATCACGCAGTCCTTCATCTTCGAACCCCCAACGCGCAAAGGTACAACCATGACAACCCACTGCGGTTAGAGACCGCAGAGCAGGCGCAGGCGATTGACGCGCGTATTGGGGATGCGTGGGCGGGGCATCCAAAGCGCTTCGTCATTGACTCAGAGGCGGACTTTCTCGGCAAAGCCAACCGCGCGGTCGCGGTGCTTCGATCGCTGATGCCGGCGTGCTGCAGTGGGCACCTGATTGCTCAGCGATAGAGGGCATTAACTTCGAGCTCAAATCGGTTATCTCTAAGGTACAAATCGTTTCAAAGTCCCCTTTTCCTTGCTGCGAAGGAAAAGGGGATTTAGGGGATAAGGTCAATTGCGCGGGGTCGCGTTAGCGACGACGGAGCGACCGCCGTGGAACAAGTGTAGCGAACTCACGCACCCGCTCACTGCGCCTTCACCCGCCCACGGGGATGCGTGAGTGAGTGAAGCGAAGTGACACGCCGGACGCGCAGTCGAACCGCGCAATTCGCTAACATAACTAAACTTATATAATAAGCACGCATACACGCACCGAAGGTGCTTGCGTACGAGGGTCCCGCAGGGCGCAGTGGGCGAGGGTGCAGGGGGTAGGGCCCAGTGCGCTCTAACCCTGCCGGACCTATGACACTTCGCGTAGCGAAGTGCTTCCCGCAGAGAATACACAGGTGCAAATGCTTGCATTGAGCAGGGTGCATTGAGCAGGGTGCATTGAGCAGGGTGCATTGAGCAGGGTGCATTGAGCAGGGTGCATTGAGCAGGGTATTCGTTGGCACACGCCGCGGAGAGCACTTCGCTACGCGAAGTGTCATGGCTCCCCATCGATTAGAGCGGGGGTGCCCCGCGGTGTTTACCCCGCCCACTGGGCCCTGGCGACCCCGTGCGCCC
>JANNCG010000360.1:0-3460 GCA_031386385.1 Myxococcales bacterium | reverse complement strand
GAGCGGGGATTGCGTGTGTTGAGGCGTTGCGTTGGGGAGTTGTCGGGCACTAAAATTCGTTCGAGTGAGAGAGTTAGCCGCCTGCAGTCGGGGTCGCGGCGGTGGTGATGTCGTCGCCGTTGCCAATGGTTCCGTCAGGTCCGCCAGAGATCACTTCGAGATCTTCGCCGGTGCACTGAATTTGAAAGGGCTTGCCAAACTCGTCGGTGGTCTTGCCGTGCGTGTCGATCTCACCTGCGGTGATCAAGCCTTGGACTGTGGGGCACGCTTCACGGTGCTCGTTGTAGTAGGCCTGCGCCACGCTTCGAATGCCCCGGGCGTTGGTCTGCGTGGTGCGAATTTGAGCCTTGCGTTGTTGGCGAAAAGCGAAGGTCACGCCGCCGGCGATCATCGCGATGATAGCCACCACGATCATGATCTCGATCAGGGTCATGCCGGCCTTTGCCTTGGCGATCAGGCGGCGAAGTCGCGAGCTGCGAACGGAGGCTTTGCGAGGGGTGCGAGGTGTGCGGGTGGTGAAAACGGACATGAGATTCATTCTCCTAAAAAGCGAAACAGTGGTTGAACTATTGAACCTGCGTGGGGTCGTCGAAGCTTCCGGTGGGTCCAGCAGAGCTTACGTCGGCGTTGTGGGGATTGCGTCTTCCGGGACACTGCATTCTTAACATTCGGCCCCAGCCATCCATCGGAACCCCGCGCATGTACGCGCGAGCTCCGTCGGGTGTGGCCACAAGACCATCGAGGTTTGCCGGACAGTTGCCGCCGTGATCCGCGCGGTAAGCTTCGATCGCACGAAGCGTGGTGGCGATGGCCGCTTGGGTGACAAACACGGCGCGACGCTCGGTGTACACGCCGCCGAGAAAGCGCAGGACCAGCAAGACACCCAGCACAATGAGCGCGGGGCGAGCATAGACACGCGCGCGACGCAAGATGCCTTCACCTGGGTATTCCCAGGGAAAAAGCAGTTTGCTCGCGTTGTGCTGTGCCATGGTGAGAGTCCTGTGAGTCGCGAAGAAAAGTGTGTTGAGTGCAGTGAGTTGAAGACAGAGTGTGTGAGAGTGTCTATTGAACGAAGTCGTTGAGCTGCATAAGGGGTGCCAAAATCGAGAACGCAACGGCTGCCGCGGTCCCACCCATGAGAGCGATCATCATGGGCTCGAGCATTGAAGTGAGTAACGTGATTCGGGTCTCGATAATTCCATCGTAGTTTTCGCTCACGGCGTGAAGCATCCCTTCGAGATCGCCCGAGCGCTCACCGATCGAGATCATCTGCACCACGAGCTTGGGAAACCGCCCCGACCGCTTCAACGGCTCTGCGATGCTCTGGCCTTCGCGGATGCTCGTTGTCGCGTCGCTGATCACCGCTTCAAGGACCTTGTTTCCAAGAACACCTTTCACGATCTCCATCGCTTGCAACAGCGTGACGCCCGAGGTGAGCAAGGTGCCCAATGTGCGTGTAAAACGCGCCACGGCGATCATCTTCGCGAGCTCACCGAAGAGCGGCAATTGAAGCACGATCTCGTCCCAGCGATAGCCACCCTCTGCGGTGCGCTTCCATCGATAAAACAGCGCTCCAGCCGCTGCGAGCATCAGCATCACGAGCCACCAATAGTTGCCCAAAAATCCCGAGACCGTGATCAGAAGAGCGGTGTACCAAGGGAGGGCCTTTTGAAAGTCCGAGAAGATCGCGGCCACCTTGGGCACTACGACGACCATCAACAAGCTGATGATTCCAGAGCCGAAAAAGGCCATAAACGCGGGGTATGCCAGCGCGGAGGTGACCTTGCTCTTGATCTTCACTTGCGACTCGATAAAATCTGCGAGACGCAACAACACGCCCTCGAGATTGCCCGACGACTCTCCCGCTGCGACCATGTTGATGTACAGGGGCTCGAAAAAATCAGGGTGCTCAGAGAGTGCTTTGTTGAGCGCAATACCCTCGCGCACTTTGCTGTCAATCACCTCAAACGCCGCGCGAAGCTCACGGTGATCGACCTGCTCGCCAATCGCCGAGAGCGCTTCGGGCAGAGGAATTCCAGCTTTCAACAGTGTCGCGAGCTGCCTGGTCGCCACCGCTACGTGCCGCTGCGAGCTTGACGCGAGCTTCTTGAGCACCGAGCCAATAGCCGCGAAGGTCGGAATATTCGTCCCCGACGCCAGGGCCGCAAGTGCACGTGCGCCACCGACGCGGGGTCCGGATTTTTTCGCAGCTTCTTGGGACACGGCCGCCGCGCGTGCGGTCGCTTTTGCTTTGGCATCCGTCGCGAGGGGGCGCGTCTCTTCGACGTACACTCCCTGCTTGCGCATCAGCTGACGAACGGATTTTTCATTCTCCGCGTCCACGGTTCCGCGCACCGCTCGGCCCTTATCATTGACGCCACTGTATGCAAAAACTGCCATTTTTCTGCTCTCTTAGTGCTCGTCCTGCGTCGCCGCTAAGACCTCTTCAATGGTGGTGTAGCCCTCGAGAATTTTGCGTGCCCCGTCATCGCGGAGATTATCCATCCCCTCTTCAATGGCTGCACGTCGGATGGTCACGCTATCAGCGCTCTTGAGCGTAAGACCGCGAACGACGTCGGTCACCAACAGCAGCTCGTAGATTCCAGTGCGACCCGAAAAGCCAGTGCCTTGGCACTTGGGACAACCCACCGCGCGATAGGTCATCACGGGGCGCCCTTCGGCAATCTCTCGCAGAGAGTGCTCTGCGGGTGAGCCTTGGTAAAAGCTATTGCCGTACTTTGTGCGCTCACGACTCAGGCGTCCAAGGGATCTCATCCGATCCAAGCCCACGCGCGCTAGATCTTGCTCGCGGGTTTGCTGGGGTGCTTTGCAGTGAACGCAAAGAACACGCACAAGCCGTTGCGCCAGAGAAGCTTGCAGGGTAGACGCGATGTGAAAGCTCTCAATCCCCATTTCAGCCAAGCGCGGCAGCGCACCCGCAGCGTCGTTGGTGTGAATGGTTGACAGCACCAAGTGTCCAGTGAGCGACGCTTGGACCGCGACCTCTGCGGTCTCTTTATCGCGGATCTCGCCCACCATGATCACATCGGGATCTTGCCGCAAAAACGCACGCAAACACGACGCAAACGTCAACCCAATTTTAGAGTTCACCTGCATCTGTGAGATCCCGCGAAGGTCGTACTCGATGGGATCTTCTGCGGTGAGGATGTTCAGGTCTGGGCGGTTGATTCGGTTCAGACAAGCGTACAGGGTGGTGGTCTTGCCCGAGCCGGTGGGGCCCGTGACCAAGACGATCCCGTGGGGCTGCGCGACCTGCGAGTACATCAGCTCAAGACGATCGGGCGAAAACCCAAGGTCCGTGAGATCAAGCTGGATCGAGGCCTTGTTGAGAATACGCATCACCACGCGCTCGCCACGGTCCTGGCCAATGGGGATGGTTGAGACGCGAATGTCCACGTTTTTGCCTCCCATTTTAAATCCGATACGGCCGTCTTGAGGC
>JANNCG010000104.1:0-3340 GCA_031386385.1 Myxococcales bacterium | reverse complement strand
AGCGAGTTCTTCACGCTCTACGAGTCCTCGCGCGATCAGGCCGTACCGCTGAATCAACCGATCAATCAGCAACGATGGCGACAGGTCGCCGGCAAACTGTGGCCTGAGGGCCCAGCGCCCAGCGGGCTTCGATGGCGTTGTAAGACTCAGCGAACGGACAGCAGAAAAGCTGTCATTGGTGACCTCTCCGCTGCGAAACATGTGCGCAAGCGTCTCGGATAAATCCGCCACAGGGACCTTGGTTGCCAGCGCGAGATCGACAAAGAACAGCGCGCCCTGAGCCCGCAACGCCTGTCGAACGCTCTCAGCGTGAGCGCCCTCAGTGTGCGTTGTCGCTGCAGGAAAAGCTCCACTCGATGAGCTCGGCGCCAAGATCACCCGTGCTGGTGTGTCGAGCAGCACATAGCGAAGCTCGCCACGCGCGCACGCGAGATCTAGCAGCATGGGGTCAAATCGAACCACACGAACACGCAAGAGGTCGCGCTCAAGATTGTCCGGTGTAATGGGATAAAACGCCAGCTGCTCAATGGCTCCACGGACGGCCTCTTCGCCCTCTTGCGAGTGCATTCCGATGCGGTGACGCTCTAGGATCCAGCGTTGGTATGCTCGACGAGTGAGCGGTTGAATTTGTCGGCGTGCGCGTGCGAGGGACTGACGCCGAAGCTTCGCGAGAGCTTCTGCATCGCAGATCTCCAGGGCGAGATCGCCGGGTTCGCGCTCGGTAAAGCGACCCACCACTGCACCGCCACTCACGAGGATGGGCAAAACGAGGGTGTGGCACTCTTGATCCGAGCGACCCAAGTAGCGCGCGAGGGTCTCTAACCGCACAGGTCCACCCGCGCGAAAGAGAAGTAGTGGGAGCGGAAGCTCGGGGTTGAGACCCAACAACACACCCATGTCCGCGGGCGTGGCGATGCCGACAAGCTCAAGCGGGGACTCGAAGGTTCCACTGCCGTCGTGGGCGCCGGACTGTGAGGCGCGTCGGGCCGAGCGCTCACCGGCAGGGGTGTCATCTTCGTAGAGATTATCCGCCTCAAACGCCGTCTCAAGCCCCCTCGCAAACGGCGACGGAACCTTTCGCACCACGCTCTCAATCGTCACGCGCCCATCCTCAAGCGAGGTGAGAAGAGACTCAAGAGCGTCGATGTTCCACCGGTCGTTCATCACTTCGCGAAGGGACTCAACGATCAAGGGGTGAGTGGGGTCATCACCGATGGTGAGCAGCAAATCGCGCGCTCGTTGGCGATTCATCCACAAGGGCGTGCGTTTTTTAAACGGCTGTTTTGGCATCAACAGCGAGCGCTCGGCCGCCTCACGAAAGGCCGCACCCACGATCGCCGTGCGCGGCAAAAGTGACGCCACCAACCCTCGCAGTTCTCTCGCGCTCACCAACAGCGGAACAATAGCTCCCACAATCTCCGGCCCCTTCGGTGGCCCAATCAACACACCATTCTCAGTCGCCACCGCGTGCACCACGCCTCCATAGCGCGCCTCAATTCTCGCCGCGAGCACCAGCGCCCAGGGCTCTAAAATCGTCCGCCCCAACCAGCAGTGGATCGCGATTCTCGGCTCGCCCAGCGCGTCTTCGTAGCACTCAACCACCACACGCTGATCCGTGGGCAGCGGAGTGGCTTTGCACTGTGCGCGCAGCTCTTCGACACACGCCTTGGATGAGTGGGGTGTGAGGGGTAAGCGTTTGGCGAGCATTTCTGCGGCAACTTCTGCGCTCTGCTCTTCGCTTAAGCTAGGCTCAATCCCGCGCAAAAGCTCCCCCATCGCACGACCGGTGGCCTCTGCGCGCATGGGCCGATCACCCCGCCAAAATGGCATCCGTGCGCTCCCCGGTGGGGCTGAGCGCACAAGCACGGCGTCCGCGCGAATGCTCACAACGCGGTACACACCAAGGCCAAAAGTGAAGCGATCGCCGGGACTGCTCTCGTGCACAAACTCTTCGTCAAGCTCGCCGATGGTCTCGCGTGTGTCGGCGTTGAGCATGCGGTAGTGGCCACGAGAGGTGATGGTTCCCCCGGCGGTCTGTGCGAGGCGCTTGGCGGTGTCAGGGGCGGTGAGCTTCTCTGTGTGCCTGTCCCAGATCAAGCGGGGTGTACGGTGCAGCTCGCTAGAGAGCGCATCGATGATTCGAACCAACGTTTCGCGAGACAAATCACTGTACGGATCGGATCTGCGTGCGAGGGTTAAAAACGCGCCGATGCTCGTGCCTTCAAGCTCCGAAGCGGCGTGTGCGATCAGCTGCTGGGCCAACACGTCAAGCGCACCATGCACCACGCGCACGGGCTCTAAGCGACGCTCTAGCGCAAGCTGCGCGGTGATCGCGCTCTCGATCAAATCCACTCCGCCCGTTGAGACAATCACCCCACGGGATGTGGCACCGGGCGAGTGACCCGCGCGGCCCACACGTTGGAGCAAACGCGCGACTCCGCCTGGAGCGCCCACTTGAAGCACAAGGTCCACCGCTCCGATATCGATCCCAAGCTCAAGCGAGCTCGTCGCCACCACCGAACGAAGCGTCCCATCACGCAGCCCCGCTTCAACGACATGCCGCACTTCTTTTGCCAGCGCCCCATGGTGGATCCCAACATTGATGGGGTCTTGACCCTCGATGGCTCGCGTCGCCAGCTCACGCTCAAGCTCGGGACGCCAGCGCTCTGCGAGCATACGCGAGCCCACAAACACCAGCGACCGATTGGCCCGCAGAACATGTGTCGCGATGCGAGCGACTCGCGCATCTCCGCTCTTAGCGCGAACTCCCAGGGATTTTTCACCACGTGGAGCGATCTCAACGGACAGCTCAATCCCCCGCGCGCGCCGCCCATCGAGGATTTTGACCTCTCGATCGCCTCCGAGCAGACGCGCTAGGGCGTCCAATGGCTCCGCCGTAGCAGTGAGCCCAAAGCGCTGAATCGATCGCCCCGCGAGAGCCTCGAGTCGCTCAAGCGACAGGGCCAGGTGGGTTCCGCGTTTGGAGTCGGCGATGGCATGCAGCTCGTCTACGATGACAAGCTCAACGCGGGAGAGGGCCGGGCGACTCGCAGCGCTTCCGAGCAGGACAAACAAGCTCTCGGGCGTGGTGATCAAGATGTGAGGCGGGTTGCGGACCGCGTCGCGGCGGTCGCGTTGCGAAGTGTCACCGGTGCGCACGGCATGGTGAATCGCAATGTCGTGCCCCTGAGCGCGGGCCAGAGCGCTGATCCCGTGCAAGGGAGCATATAGGTTATGATGGATGTCTGCATCCAGCGCCCTAAGCGGCGAGATGTACAAGATTCGAATCCCGGGAAAGGGCTAGCGTGACGAGGAGTTTTTCATGAGAATCCCCTGCTCA
>JANNCG010000990.1:0-2446 GCA_031386385.1 Myxococcales bacterium | reverse complement strand
TTGGTGGCACCGGCGTGGCGTGCCCAGTCGGGTTGACCGGTTAACTCTTCGAGGGTGAGGGCGAAGCTTCAATCCCTTCGCGCTCGATGCGAGAGCTGTGCGTGATAGGTTCTCCCAATCAAAGTGACCGCGATCGTCACTCATTTCGACGTGGCGGAGTCGAACTCGAGCGGCACCAGATCGTTTGACGCGAATCGTGCAAAGTGAGCACAAATCCAGGCAGGACGAGCGCGCGAGCCTTGGCGACCAGAGCGTACTTATGGTCGTTGGTTGCGCGAGCATCGGCGGCACGAGCGATGCAGTTATCAACCGTGCGACTCCATGCTGTTCGCACCCGTTCGACCAGAGAGCTGTCGCATTACTACCCCCCCCGACAAAAAGTGGAACCCAACATGAACAAGAAGAATGAACTCCAAGCAGATTACGTCACGCGCGAGACGCTTTTAAAGCTGCTCTCGGACCACGAAGTCGCGAGCGTCAGCACCGCCGAAACGGCAGCGTACCTCGCGGACGGCGACGAGTACGTAGACCTCGAAAAACCCGATCGCGGGGTCCTTAAAGCGCTTGGAACAGCCACCGCCCCGATGGGCCACGTGCTTTCTAAAAAGGCCGTGCAAGACAAGACATGGCGAAAGATCGTGGCCCTCGTCTCTGAGCACCACGCGGTGGCCCAGCATTCAGCTGCGAACAAAGCACTCTGACTCGGGCGAAACAAGAACGAACTCTGTCAGCCACCGCAGGCCGAGCTGACCTCACGTCGGGCTGATATGCTCGCTGATCACATCCCGTATCTGAGGGCGATGCGGTAGCCGATGAAGACCCCGATCACGCCACCGACGGTGTTGCCAACGAGCGACGCGAGAGACAACGTCTCGGCACCGAAGAGCACTGGAATGTAGCCCCCGGCAACTCCGCCGACAATTGCGCCCATCCAAGTCATCATCTTCATCTCCGCACTGTAGCACGGATTCCGCGCTTGGTCTGTTGGGGTGATCCATCGCACGGTCGTGCAAAGCAGCTTGCGCCTCGTGTGTTAGCTCTTTTTGTGCGTTGGGCCGTCTGTAGGACACCCATGCCTCGCGCCTCTGCACTCTCTGCTCTCGGCTGCACCCTCTTCAGCGCGCTTCTCAGCGCCCTTCATCCGGCTCCGTGCAGCGCCGAGTCACTCGCAGCTCCGCGCCCAATCACGCCGATGTCCCTGGGCGATGTGACCCAGCGGCGCCCCACTTTGCGGTGGAATTTACCAGCTGGATCCGACGGTGCGGTTGTTGAGTTGTGCCGCGATCGCGCCTGTCAGTTCGTCATTGAGACGCTTCGCGCGAGTGGAACTTTTGTTCGCCCAACCCGCGATCTGCCCGCCCGGTCCGTTGTGTTCTGGCGGCTTCGCGCAATGGTGGGTGCGGTGGTCCATTCAGCGGTGAGCGCGACATGGCTCTTTCATGTTCCCGCTCGCGACGCAGCTGGGGGTATTGACTCAAGCTCGCACGCTCACCTGGACGTAAACAGTGACGGCTACGACGACGTAGCGGTTGGAAGCGCTCTTGCAAACCCCTCTGGCCGCGAACACGCTGGCACCGTCGTGGTCCATTTGGGCAGCGAGATAGGCATCTCGCAACGAAGCTCGTCAGTCCTGCACGGTCCCTTTGCAGGGGACTACTTTGGGTACTCCGTTGCAAGCGCTGGGGATGTCAACGGCGATGGGTTTGGCGATCTGGTGGTAGGCGCGCATAACAGCGATCCGCAAGGGCGAGATGCCGCAGGGACGGCGAGCATTTTTCTTGGGAGTTTGCAGGGTATTTCTTCAACACCGACGCGCGTGTTGCTCGGAGCAGAACCGCAGGACCTGTTTGGCTGTTCAGTCGCGAGTGCAGGCGATGTCAATCTGGACGGGTACGGAGATTTGGTGATTGGAGCCTTTGACTCGGGACGAACAACCAGCTCGAGAACAGGCAGCTTGAGCGTGTTTCATGGCAGCAACGCTGGGATGGGTGTGTCACCCGCGGTGGTGCTCTTTGGGACCACGTCGCGCGCCCGGTTTGGTTGGTCTGTCGCGAGCGCTGGGGATGTGAACGGCGATGGTTTTTCAGACGTCGTGGTGGGCGCTTACTTGGCGAGATCGCGAGCCAGTGCCAACACCGGGACTGCCACGATTTATCGCGGAAGCCCTGACGGAATCCTCGTCGATCGCTCTCAGGTGCTGAGTGGGTTGGCTCCCGGTGACCGCTTTGGTCTCTCGGTCGCGAGCGCTGGAGACCTCAACGGCGATGGCCTCAGTGACGTCGTGGTGGGCGCTTACGAAGCCGATCCCGGCGGTCGTGTAGACGCCGGTACCGCGAGTGTCTTTTATGGTCGAACGGGTGACCTTCTCACGCAGCCGGCGGTGGTGCTCGAAGGACTCGCCGCGCAAGATCGATTTGGCTACTCAGTATCGAGCGCTGCCGATGTG
>JANNCG010000249.1:0-2256 GCA_031386385.1 Myxococcales bacterium | reverse complement strand
ACCTTCGCCCGTGACCTCGTACTCAACCCCGTTGACGTACATGTTGCGAACGGTCATCTCGTTCATGGTGAGTGTGCCGGTTTTGTCTGAGCAAACAATGCTCACACAGCCGAGGGTCTCAACGGCCGAGAGCTTTCGCACCAGGGCGTTGCTCTTGGCCATGCGCTGCATGCCAAGCGCCAGGGTGATGGTTGTGATCGCCGGGAGCCCCTCAGGAATCGCCGCGACAGCAACAGAGACGGCGGTTAACAACAGCACGTGCCAGCGCCCGCCTTGGATCAGCCCAATGGCAAACAACGCAGCGGAGATCGCCAAGCACAGATAGAGAATCTTGTTGCCGAAGTCTTCGAGACGCTCTTCGAGCGGGCTCTTGGGCTTCTCACTCTTGGACAGCAGATCACCAATTTTGCCCAACCGTGTGGCGGCACCCGTCGCGATCACAACACCGCGTGCGCTTCCGCGTGCGACGTTGGTCCCCATAAACGACATGTTGATCATGTCCGCGTCGGGGGTGTCCTTCGCGAGGACTTTGCGTGCGTCTTTTGTGACGCTGGTGCTCTCGCCCGTGAGCGCGCCCTCGACGGCTTCAAACGCCGCAGTCATAACGAGTCGCAAATCCGCTGGGATTTGATCACCCTCAGACAGCTCAATCAGGTCGCCGGGGACCAGTTGCTCTGAGTCCAGGGTCATGAGAGTGCCTGCGCGGATTACGCGACAGCGGGGGGCGCTCATGGCCTGAAGCGCATCAAGGGCTTTCTCTGCGCGGCGCTCTTGGACAAAACCGATGATGGCGTTGATGGTCACGATCAATAGAATCGCGATCACATCGCTGAATTTTCCAATCCCGCGTTGTCCGGGCGGATTCTCAGACAAAGCGACAAACACTGCGATGCCGCCGGCGACCAAGAGCGTGCCGACCAACGGGTTTACAAACTGCGCAACCAGCTGCTTGATCGCGCTTGGCTTCGGGGGCTCGGGAAGCGAGTTCGGTCCTAGGCGTCTGCGTCGTTCGGTTGCAGCGTCAGGCGAGATCCCTTGCTCGGGGTCTGAATCCCAGGCTTTGATGACCTCGTCGATGGGCATCGCGTGCCATGCACGCTCAGTGTCGCTCATGAGTTACTCCAGTGTCAGCAAGCTCTACGTGTGAAGATACAATCACGATTGAGCCTTAAATTTAGCACACAAAACGGCAAACACCGCCGGATGAAGGTACGCGTCGGGAGCGTCGATGTTGGCTCCACTTGCGCCCGTGATCGTGTCGGTACTCGCAAACAATAACGAGGTCGTCTCGTTTGAGATCGACAAGCCCACCACAGGTCCGTGGGGCGTTGTCATGGTGATTTTTCTCGCCTTCACCGTGTCATCGGCTTCGATCACTCGATCCCCCACCACGAGCCGCGTTTGGTCCAATAGGAGCCACTCGCCGCTCGGCAGCGGAACCCTCAGCCACAGCGAAGCTTCTGTGTCCTGCTCAATGGTCGCGAGCAAGGCGGTGATGTTTTCATCTCGCGCGAGTTCAACGGCGCCCGAGCTCTCCGAGCTAATGGGCAGCGCTGTGGAGTCCACTTTGAGTGAGCGTTTTTTCCAGTGGGCCGACAGCTCAGCGCTGCCTTGGTCAATCACGAGGGTGGGCTCAGCCAGCTGCGTCAGCAGCAACACGCGACGGTGGTTTGCGGGGTCTTCTAAGAGTGCCGCGCCAAAGCGTTCTGCGTGGCGAAAGTCAACCCATTCGATGGGCTCTGAGAGTTGACCACCGGACAGCAACAGCTTGCTCTTTGGCTCCCACTCAAGCCGTAGCGTGCCGCCCTTTCGGCGCGCCCACCACGTGAGTATGGTGGACAAAAGTAGCGCAAAGGTCGCCCCGGGAAACACCGACACCCAGCCTGGAAGCGTGGGCTCTTCGCGCCTTAAGTACAGCCAAAACAAGGCAATACTCACGGCATGAAGCGCGGTAACTGCCCACAATAACCAGCGTGGATCACTACGAAGCGCGAGTGAGTGCTGGGGAACTTTAGTTTCGGTCGAGCCCAAATGAATGGGTGCTTTTACCCCGGAAACCTCAAAAGCTCCACCCCTCCGAGTGCTTAGGGCAGGGTAAGCGCATCAGAAATTGTTTGATTTCGGGGAGACGATGTGGCCGAGAGATCTCCGATGTCGCAAGTCAGAGAACGAGCCGTCCCGCGATGCATCACGAAGCATTTTGGCTCACTGGATACGTTTCGTCGACTCTTCGGTGCCCTGAAGCCTGCTCAGTTC
>JANNCG010000243.1:0-2331 GCA_031386385.1 Myxococcales bacterium | reverse complement strand
GTGGACGGGTCAGCGCAGGGAGCGTCTCGGTCTTTCGGGGGAGCGCGGGAGGAGTGTCCATGGCGCCAACCCGAGTTCTCGCTGGCGCCCTGCAACGCGATGGCTTCGGAGCGAGAGTCGCCAGCGCCGGAGATGTCAACGGCGATGGCTTTGGCGATCTTCTTGTCGGAACTCCACTAGCAGAACTCGGTGGGCTCGCGAGCGCAGGCAGCACGAGCATCTTTCATGGTGCTCAAGCGGGTGTTGCAGGGGTCGCCTCGCAGATCCTCGTCGGAGGCACGATGGGCGAGCAGTTCGGATGCTCCGTTGGTGGTGCAGGTGACTTCAACGGCGATGGCTACTGTGATCTTGCCGTCGGAGCCTGCGGTGCTGCTCCAATGGGACTTGCGGACGCAGGAGCCGTCACCATTTTTCACGGCGGCCCGATGGGGATCGCGAGCGTGATTGTGCGACAGTTAAACGGCACCGCAGCGGGCGATCAGTTTGGATTTTCACTGGCAACTGGCGGAGATTTCAACGGCGACGGTTTGGGTGATCTTGTGGTGGGCGCGCCCTTTGCGGACCGGGCGTTTGTCGATGAGGGAGAAGCGAGCGTCTACTATGCGACCGCTGCGGGTATCCCCGCACTTCGCAACCGGCCGCTCTCGAGCGGAGGGCAGTCCAATGTTCACTACGCATTTTCGATGGCAAATCTTGGGGACACTGCGGGGCTGGGCTTCGATGATTTAGTCGTCGGCATGCCGAGACGATCGGATGGGATGTTGCTGGATGCTGGAAGGGCGATACTCTATCGAGGACTACCGATGGGCTTTACAGGAGCCGCATTGCTGTTTGCTGGCGTCGAGGCCGGCGAGCAATTTGGCTACTCAGTGGCGTCACGCGCTGGACAAACGCGCATCCGCGCGACGAGCAACAGGCTTGTTCGCTCAGCTCAAGCGTGCGATCTTGCACTCAATGCAGCCACCGCGAGTGCACCCGACTCCGTGGACCTCGAAGTACCCGCAACTGTCGCTGCTGGTCGTTGCATCGCTCATGTCGATCACGCCCGCAACCGCCTGCGGACCGAGCGCGGCAGAGGTTGGCTCATCGCCGCTGCGAAGGCTGAGCAACGCTGAGTATCTCCGCGCGCTTGAAGATCTGTTTCCGCAGGTGCATCCCACGCTTCCGCCGTTGCCAAACGACACAATTGTCGCGGGCTTTGAAAACTCGGCCGAGGCTCAACGCCCCACCGACGTGCGGATTTCGCGCTTTGAGACCATCGCCAACTTGTACGCGCAGGGCGCCACGCAGGACACCAACGCTGTCCGTGCCCTTGTGCACTGCGATGACTGGAGCACGCCCCAGCTCGCTGACGATTGTGCGCGCGGATTTATCACGACAGTGGGCGCTAGAATTTTTCGCCGACCGCTCACCATCGCCGAGCGAGATCGCTTCGCGCTTCGATTTTTTACCTGGGTTTCTGCAGTCGATTTCGAAGGTGCGGTGCGACTCACGCTGAGCACCATGCTGCAGTCTCCGCAGTTTATCTATCGCCCCGAGCTTGAGCCACCGGACCACGCTCCAGGCTCGGTCACCCCCGTCGATCCCTACGCTCTCGCTACCCGCTTATCTCTGTTGCTCTGGGAGTCCTCGCCTGATGAGCTGCTCTTACGTGCCGCGCAGAGCCATCAACTTGAGACCGAACAACAAGTGCGCGCGCAGGCTACGCGGATGTTGGCAGACCCCCGTGCTCGTCGCGCATACTGGAGCTTTCATCGGCAATGGTTAGGGCTCGACCGCATGCTCACCGCTGAGCATCGGGTGCGCACTCCTGAAGTGGACCCGCTGTGGAGCAACGCAAGCCCACTC
Source organism: Myxococcales bacterium (assembly GCA_031386385.1). Classification (GTDB taxonomy): domain Bacteria; phylum Myxococcota_A; class Polyangia; order Polyangiales; genus JANNCG01. The sequence continues at coordinate 483 of JANNCG010000243.1, read as the reverse complement.
GCAGCGATCACTGAAACGCAACACTTCGTCGAGAACACGCTGTTCGAGACCGGCTCTTTTCGCGAGCTGCTGACCAGCCGACGCGCGTGGGTTAACGCCGAGATGGCGCGACTGTACGGCCTGCCGTCGCCCAACGAACCCACCGCGTGGGTGGAGGTCACGCTGCCCGCAGGACAACGCGCTGGCGTGCTCACTCGCGTGGCTTTTCTCGCCGCAAACTCGCATCGCGGCACAACAACCCCGCCCATTCGAGGCAACTCGATCTTGCTTCATCTGTTGTGTGAGCTGCCGCAATCCCCTCCTCCCGGGGTCGATCTGTCGCAACCCATGGCCTCGCCCGGATCGGGACCTCAAACCAACCGAATGTTGTTTGAAGCACGCACCTCACCCCGGGCTTGTATGGGTTGTCACAACGCCCTCAACGGGTTCGGTTTTGGGCTCGAATACTACACCGCCTCGGGGGCCTTTCAGAGCACCGAAAAC
>JANNCG010000189.1:0-1974 GCA_031386385.1 Myxococcales bacterium | reverse complement strand
ACGGCTTCTTCGTCGGCGGATCCTTCGGATGCGGCGGAACCCACCCATACACCTCATCCATCACCACGAGCGCTCGCAGCGCGCTTGTCCCCGCTTGTGTGCGCATCCAACTGAGGACCTCTTCGAAGAGCAACCCCCGAGAGTCCGTTGTCTACTCGACAGTTGCCCTACAGAATAACACCCCAATAGTGCTATCAACGCGTTCGAGGCATCACATTGACCTTCTCCCACAGCCCCGATCTGAAGCGCTTTCCGGCCCGACGCAATGATCCCCTCCAAGCGTGGGACAGCGCCGATGAGCTAATCCTGGCGCACTTGAGCGAAGCACCGCCCGCCGATGGTGCGCGGTTGTTGATCCTCAACGACTCGAACGGAGCGCTGACCTGCGCGCTCGCCAACGCGCCGTACGTCACCACTTGCTACACGGACTCTTTTGTCGCCAAGCGCGCGATAGAATCAAACCTCGCAGCCCCGTCGCGCGAAACAGAGATCCGCAGCAGCCCCAGGCTGATTCACGACCTTCACGATTTCACCGAAACGTATGACTACGTCTTGATTCGCGTCCCGAAGAATATGTCCTTCTTCGAAGATCAGCTCTGTCATTTAAGCGCACATCTAAATGCAAATACGCAGGTCATTTGCGGCTACATGCTCAAGCATCAAGCGGACGCGAGCTTCGCGCTTCTGGCCAAGTACATCGGTGAGACGTCCACGAGTTTGGCCAAAAAAAAAGCACGACTCATCTTCGCGCGTGTGCAGAAGTCCTCGGTGACCTCGCCGTACCCGATGCAGGTCGCGCTCGACACGTTTGCACTGCCGTTTACGCATCACTCCAACTTGTTTAGCCGCGAGAGGCTCGATGTGGGGACGCGGTTTTTGCTGCAGAACCTTCCCGCGGGACGGTGTGAGAGTGTGCTCGATTTGGGCTGCGCAAACGGTGTCGTGGGGATCGCGGCGCAGCGGCTCTACCCTGCGGCCAAGGTCAGCTTTACCGACGAGTCTTGGATGGCCGTGCAGAGCGCGCGAGCGAACTATGTGCGGTATTTTCCTGAGCAAAACGCAGACTTTCTGTGGGGGCACTGTGCGGATGGTGTGGCCACGGGCTCTGTGAATTTGGTCCTGTGCAACCCACCATTTCACCAGGGCAACGTCGTGGGCGAAGAGATCGCGGGGGAGATGTTCAGAGCGGCGCATCGGGTGCTCGCGAAGGGAGGTGTGCTGCGGGTCATTGGCAACTCGCACTTACGCTATCCACAAGCGCTTGGGACCGTGTTTGGCAAAAGTCACTTCGTCGCGAGAAACACAAAGTTCACCATCATTGATGCGATTCGATGACGGAGATGACAAACGTTTTTCGTGCACCAACGCAGCTGGAGCCGAATGAGTCCCGCAGGTCGTGGTGCTTCGCATGGGCGATCTCAGCGAGCAGCGCGGCGTCGAGCGAAAGTTGGAGTGGATGGCGAGGGCGGCGCAGATTTGTGTGACGAGAGTTACGCGCGTTCGTCGTGCGCGCTGCGCCACATAGAGTTGGCGCGGGAGTGCGTCCTGAGATGCATGAGTGCGCAAGCTAACACCAGCCGCCGCTCAATCACGCAAAGACATCTCGCAGCGTTGCGACGACAAGTGCCCTCGAAAGCCATCCCTTAAGTTGCCGCAAATCGTCGCAGGCACTCACACGTGAATCGTTGGTGCACGCGAACTTAGTCGCGAGAATCTCAAGCAAAATACCACGTGTTGTTTGTACCGCAGCAATCAGTGCGCCTTCTTCGCGGCCTTCTTCGCGGCCTTCTTGGCGGGGGTCTTCTTCGCGGAGGTCTTCTTCGCCGCGGCTCGCTTGGCCGGGGCCTTCTTGGCGGTCTTCTTCGCGGGGGCCTTCTTCGCGGCGCGCTTCTTCGGGGTCGGGTCCTTCGCGCGGCGCTCGGCGAGCAGGTCCGCGGCGCGATCGATCGAGATGGTCGCCGGATCGTCGGCGCG
>JANNCG010000012.1:0-3790 GCA_031386385.1 Myxococcales bacterium | reverse complement strand
TGCCCCGGGACCGGGGATTGTCCATTTTTGTGAGCGCACGAAGCGGTGCCTCAAGGGGGCCCATTTTGCCCTTTCCCGAGACGGCGATGTTTTTTCGCTTCGATCGGGGCGTGACCGACGCAGGCGTGAATATTCCCGGATCGGTGGTGATTCAGCCATCGATGACCGAGAGCACCGCCCTCATTGAGGTCACCGCGAGCGTTGAGCGCACGCCCACTGCTCCTGCGTTGGTTTGGAGGCAATATGCAGTCGTGCAAGCAACTGCAGGGGCGAGCAACACCGTTCGAATGTTTTTGTCCCAGCGTTGTGCGAGCCCCGCCCGTGGGTGCCTCAACCTCGCTGACATCTTTTGTACCGCGGGGATCATTTGTACCGATCGCGGGCTGACCTGCGGTGAAGATGGTCAGTGCGTTCGGCCAGAGGGTTGGGCGACGTTCAATACCGACGCGGGGATGTGTGGCAACAACAGATGCGGCCCCGGATGCCCTGCGTGTGCGGCCGGGACGGGATGCTCAGACGGGGGATTTTGCACGCCGACACCCGACGGTTCAGTCCCGTGCCGTGACGAAGATCATGATGGATTCGGCGTGGGATTTGCCTGCATTGAGCGTGATTGCAACGATCGCGATCGCGACAGTTATCCTGGGGCCGTAGAGTTGTGCGATAGCAAAGACAATGACTGCAACGGGGTGGTTGACGATGGGGCCTGTGTCAATCACACAAACACGAGCTGCCCCACCGCGACGCCCATTGATATCACAGCCCCCGGTCCGCCAGTGGTCTTGCATCCAGACACTTCGCGCGGAGCTTTTGGTGCCAACGTGATGTGCAACGCAGTGTTGTCCAACGCGGGAAAGCAGCTCTGGTACGCGATCACCTATCCACAAAACGAAATCCTCGATATGCGCGCGATGGCGTCAACGAATCCCGACTCACACCCCGTGCTGTTTCTGCAACGCGCGTGTGATCAAGCGTTGAGCCTGGTGTGTAGCGAGAGCACCCTGCGAAGTTTGGTCAATCCGCGGGTCGTTTTGCTTCCTGAGCCCGGCGCGATGGCTGCGCCAACGACAGTCTATTTGCTCGTCGGCGGCTATGTCGCGCAGTCCAATGGACCCACCCGGCTTGAGATTTCGCACTCGCCAGCAGTGCCAGCGACCTGTGCGCAACCATTCAACGTGGGAGTTGGTGGAGCCATTGGCGCTGTCGCGTTGGACACCAACGTGCTGCCTGCAGTGTGTGCTGCGTCGCAATTTGCAGACGCAGTGTACCAAGTGCAACCCACAGCGCTGTGTGCCATCACGAGAGTGATCTCGACGGACCCAGCGGTAGTTTTGTACGATGTGTGCCCCCCTCCACGAGTAGGGTCATGCTTCAACGCAAACGGTGTATTATGGAGCGCGAGTGTCCCGGTCAACCTTGCTATCGACGGTGTGCGCCAGGGAAACCGATACATCGCGACGTTTACCGCCAGCACAGAAGCGTGCAATCCATGATTTTACCATCCAATTGCGCTCAAAACCCTGCGACAATTGCGAGTGTTTGCTGACGTTTTAGCGAAACAGCGCCGTGTTGCTTGGATGAGATTCAACGCCCTCGTTGCAATGCTCTCTATGCTGCTGTGTTGTCGATCAACGCCAAGATACATTGAGCTGTTTTTGGAGACAGATGTTCCGCGCGCAAGACCGCTGACGATGAAAATCGCCGTCAAGGGAGGCGCGCCTCGTGGCCCGCTGACGGCCTTCGATAGCATGCTGACGCACTACGAGTTTCGCCGAGAGGCCGTTGATGGTGGCATCTCGCTGCCGGGCAGCGTAGTCATCACGCCGCGATCAATGGACGGCCCCATCCTGATCGAAGTGGACTGCTCAGTCGATCGCACAGATACCTCTCCAGCGCTCAGCTGGCGGCAGTATGCCCAAGTGCAAGTAGGGACCGCGCAGACCACGACCGTTCGGATGTACTTGACGTCTCGTTGTGCGGCGCGAGCGCGAGGATGCACGTCTTTAGACGTTGAAAGTTGCACCGTCGCAGCGATTTGTGGAGAACGCGGCCTCGCCTGTGGCGATGACGGTCAGTGCGTCCGTGTGGATGGGTGGCCCTCGTTTGCCAGCGACGCCGGAAGCTGTGGCCCCAATCGCTGCGGACCCAACTGCCCCCCCTGCGCTTCGGGATCAAAGTGTTCAGACGGTGGAGTGTGCTTGACGACTGCAGACGCCAATGTTCCGTGCCGCGATGAGGATCACGACGGTTATGGTGTCGGAGCATCGTGCTTAGGCTTGGACTGCAACGATCGCGACCCGACGAGCTATCCGGGCGCTGTTGAGCTGTGTGACAGCAAAGACAATGACTGCAACGGAATGGTCGACGAGGGCACATGCACCGTGGCGACCAACACTGACTGCGCGAGCGCTCAGAGGGTTGACCTAACAGGACAAACTCAGAGAATTACCCTGCATCCTGACACGCGCATGGGTGGTATGGGTGCGGCGGTTCGTTGCACTGCGGGCGAAACCCATGATGGCAAAGAGCTGTGGTTTGCCGTTCGCCTGCCAGCGAACGAGGTCCTTGATGTGTACTCTGCGGTCTCAGCATTTGCGCGATCAGACTCTGTGCTCTTTGTGCAATCTTCGTGCGCTGAACCGGACAGTATCGTCTGCAACGATGACGCGATGAGCGTGGGCCTTGGATCGCGAGTGGTGGTGCGTCCCGAGCCCGGCGCGATGGCCGCGCTCCGTACGCTCTATGTGGTTTTGGACGGCTATTCGGTCGAAGCCAATGGCCCATATCGCGTGGAATTTTCGCGCTATCTTGAAGGTCCAATGAGCTGCATGATGCCGTTTGATGTGGGTCGCGGTGGAGCGATCACAGGATTTATGGGAAGCACGGACATGCTGACCGCTGCGTGTGCGAGCGGCCGCTTTCCAGACCAGGTGTACGAGCTGCCAGTGACGCACGGTCGCATTTCAATCAACCTCACTGCGGACATCGGCGCTGTCCTGCTCGACGCTCCGTGCCCAGGCCCAGGCGGAGGAACATGCTTCGGCGCCAACACGCTCACAGTGGATGGCGTCGCGACTCGCCGGTTTGCAGTGGACGGCGTCCGAGCGGGCTCACGCTACACGCTGAAAATTAGCGACTATTAGCGAGGGTCTCTCAGTCGATACAGTCGACAATATGCTGGCTAGTGAAACGAAACGGTCAGCGTTTGGCCTGGCAGAACAGAGACCGTGCGCTCTCCACTAACCGCTCCAGTCGCGCGAATGTGGTGGGTCCCAGCGCTCACGTTAAAGTTGCGCGCGTTCTCAAACTCTTCGCTCAGCGGGCCGTGATCGATGGACACACTCCCCGTGGGCACAAGAATAATACGGAGCACGCCACGGCCGGTAGGAGCGATGTTTTGCACCGCATTTTGCATCACCACGGGCGTGTTTGGTGCACGCGTTTCACCACTGTTGGGTCGCACGCGATCATTGCGTCTCAAGTTCAACGACGTTGAGTCGTCAGCCAGTGCATCCGCCAACACTAACTCTACCGCGTCCTCGGGCGGCGACGATACATTCGCTGCGAGTACATCTAACGGGCCAAGCGGCGATGTGGGGGTCCCTGCGTCTTGCGCTGTTGAAATCAGCGTGTGATTGCGAGTGCTCTTGAGCCAAGCGATTCCCCCAGTAAGCGTGCCGAAAACCAGAGATTCGGCCAAGAAAATCACTGGCCAACCAAAACCCGAACGTGACCGCTTTGGGGCTGCCGGGGCGTGCTCCGTATTATTCTTGTGCCCACGGGGAGTGTG
>JANNCG010001408.1:0-4370 GCA_031386385.1 Myxococcales bacterium | reverse complement strand
GCTATTCGCGAGCATCGCTGCCGATTTCACTTGGCGAGCATGCAACGACTCCCCCGCGCGAGTCGCCGATTTACGAATGTTACAATGGACCATTCGCGATCCCGAACAGTCCCTACATCGCCGTGCGTCGATGGCGCGGCCTACCGCTCCCCGCTCTGCACTCACCACTCAGCGTGATATACATTGTCAATCCCCGCGCGCTCATGCGCGACCCGCTCGAGAACCCTTTCGACAATGCTTGTTGTTTCGTCTCGATTCGTTTGTTTGTTGGCGCTCATTGCGATCACTGCGATCACTGCGAGCTGCTCTGCTTCGAGCACTCGCAACGACAGCGGACGCACCGAAGCAGACGGAGACGTGATGAGCGCTGCCGACTCGATAGACACTGGCGCACCTGCCGACGTGATCGATTTTTCGTTGCTCGACAGCAGCACGCTTGTGGATGTTTCGGATGCCATTGTGCTGACGGTGCCACGGCAGATCGCCCCACTCTCACTCGGCGAAGTGACACTCCTCAGACCCACTTTTCTCTGGGAATTACCACTCGAATCCGACGGCGTGTTGCTAGAGCTGTGCCGCGATCGCGCATGCACGATGGTGATTGAGACCCTTCGCGCACTGGGCACTTCGGTCCGTCCCACGATGGCGCTTCGCCCGCGCAGTGTGGTCTTTTGGCGTCTCCGCGCGACGATGGGGGGCGTGACGAGCACAATTGGTAGTCCGACGTGGCTCTTTCACGTCCCCGCGATGGACAACTCGCGTGGTATCGACACAAGCGCCAACGCACATTTCGACGTCAACGGTGACGGCCTCGATGACGTCGTTGTTGGGAGCCATCTCGCAGCGCCAGAGGGACTGCGTGATGCCGGGACGGCGAGCGTGTTTCACGGCTCTCTCAGGGGAATCTCAAGGCTCCCCGCGAGAGTATTGGCGGGAGTGGTAGAATTTGACGCCTTCGGCCAATCGGTTGCCACCGCAGGGGATGTCAACGGGGACGGTTATGGCGATCTCGTCGTTGGCGCGACTGGCGACGCGCGCGGAGCTCGAATAGGGGCTGGGAGAGCGAGCGTTTTTTACGGATCCGCAACTGGCGTCGAAAGCGTACCCGCATGGGTGTTGGAGGGGGTCTCTGCGCTTGACCGGTTCGGCAGCTCGGTCGCGAGCGCTGGAGACGTTAACCGTGACGGGTTTGGCGATCTCGTGATTGGGGCGAAGGGAGCTCGCCACGGCGGTCGCTTTGAGGCTGGTTCTGCGAGCGTATTTCACGGGTCGGCCAGCGGCGTGAATCGCGTACCGACAACCGTGCTGGAGGGCGTCGAAGAAAGTGAAAGGCTCGGGCATTCTGTGGCAAGCGCTGGGGATCTCAACGGCGATGGGTTTGGCGATCTTGTGATTGGAGCGCCCGGCGCGAGCCCAAGCGGTCGTTGGTCCGCAGGGTCCGCGAACGTATTCTATGGGTCGCTCCGCGGTGTTTTGAGGGATTCGGTCAGAGTCTTAGAGGGCCCTTCAGAATTTGACACCTTCGGTTTTTCCGTCGCGAGTGCCGGCGATATCAACGGCGATGGGTATGGCGATCTCGTGGTCGGGACGCTCGGGGTAGATCCAAGCCGTCGCGGAGACGCCGGGATTGCGAGCGTATTTCACGGATCTGTTCGCGGCGTCTCCGCCTCTCCGACGAGAGTCCTGCGAGCTGCCGCAGCGTTGGAGCGATTCGGCGTTTCGGTCGCGAGTGCTGGGGACGTGAACGGCGATGGCTTTGCTGATCTCGTGATTGGTGCAGACGGCGCAGCTCCGGGCGGACGCTTCTATGCCGGCACGGCGAGTGTATTTTATGGCTCCGTCGGCGGTGTCGCGATGAGTCCCGCAAGAGTCTTAGAGGGAGTTGGCGAACGTGAGTTCTTCGGCGGTTCTGTCGCCAGCGCTGGAGATGTGAACGGCGATGGCTTTGCTGATCTCGTCATTGGAGCGTGGGGGGCAAGTCCCGGCGGGCGCGAGTTTGCTGGTTCAGCGAGCGTATTTCACGGATCAATTCTCGGCGTCGCGATGAGTCCACAAAGTGTGTTGGAGGGAGTTGCACCACAAGATTGGTTTGGGATCTCAGTGGCAGGCGTACGTTGTCGGCACGCGCACACGCAGCACTCGATCGCGGCGCTCACGATGCTCTTCGCCGCGCCAACCGTTCGCGAGTGCGAGCACTTCAGGTATCAACTGCGCTCAACGATTTACTCAAATCTGTGACAGAGCAAGTCCCGCGAGGAGCAGCAAACTCGAACTGCGACGAGTGTCGCGATGCAGATCGGCAGCGAGCAACGGCGGTATTCAATCGAAAGGGTATGTTCAATTGCACGTAGATCGTCGACACTCGCGGACGCTCAACAAGGATCGGCAATCGTGAGAACAGCGACAGAATGAAACTTGGTACGAGAATTTCAGTGCTTTTCGCGTCTGCGCTCTTAGCAGCGACGCTGAGCCATGGTTGCGGTTGGCCGAGATTGCGCGGCGATGGAGGGGCACAGAATGGAGTTGAGGATTCGCAGAACGCTCGGATTGAGGCTGGCGTTTGTGCGCCAAGAACAATCGTGTGCGCCATGAGCGGCTGCGTCGACTTGCAGAGTTCCGACAGCAACTGTGGTGCCTGTGGAACCGTCTGTACCAACGGACAAACCTGCCAAGCCGCTGTGTGTGCGTGCCCTCCTCGGTTCGTCCTTCTGGCTGGACGATGCATCGCGACGTTTCCTCGACCCATTCTCCCGTTGTCGCTCGGCGATGTGTCGTTGCGAAGCCCCACTCTTCGCTGGGAATTAGCAGCCGGATCCGACGGTACGTCCGTAGAATTGTGTCGCGACCGCGCATGCACGATGCTCATCGAGACTCTTCAGACCGCTGCCACTTCGGTGCGTCCCACCAATCCGCTGCCTTCGAACAGCGTTGTCTTTTGGAGACTTCGTGGCACGACGAGGGGAGTGCCGAACATGACATACAGTCCAACGTGGCTCTTTCACGTCCCCGCGAGGGACAACTCGGGTGGTATCGACACAAGCGCCAACGCACATTTGGACGTCAACGGTGACGGCTTCGGTGACATCGTTGTAGGGGCTGAGCCAATTTCCCCTGACGAGCGCCTTCGTGCTGGGACCGCGAGCGTGTATCACGGGAGCGCAACGGGTATCCCCATGGCTCCAGCGCGGGTCCTTGCAGGGTTATTGATGGGCGATCGCTTCGGCTGCTCAGTGGCAAGCGCGGGCGATGTGAACGGAGATGGCTTTGGCGATCTGGTCGTTGGCGCCTCTGACGCCGATCCTGGCGGACGCTCGGGCGCTGGGACTGCGAGTGTGTTTCTCGGAAGCCCGATGGGTCTTCCAGTGACACCAACGCGGGTTCTCGAGGGCGTCGCGAGGGACGATGGCTTCGGCAGTTCAGTAGCCGGTGCGGGAGATGTGAACGGAGATGGCTTTGGCGATCTTGTCGTCGGCGCTTTTCGTGCGGCTCCTGACGGACGCTCGCTTGCAGGGACAGCAAGTGTTTATTATGGCAGCGGCTCAGGGATCTCCGAAGCTTCAACGCACGTTTTTGCAGGCGTTAGAGCGGGCGATCGCTTCGGTCGCTTCGTGTCCGGTGCAGGAGATCTCAACGGAGATGGCTTCGGAGACTTTGTCGTTAGCGCCGCTCGAGATGATCTTGGCAGAAGTTCACTTGCTGGAACAGTGAGTGTTTATCACGGCAGCGCGATGGGAGGGCCTGCCGCACCAGCGCGAGTTCTCGAAGGAGTCGCGCCTGTCGACTACTTCGGTGGGTCAGTGGCGAGTGCAGGAGATGTGAACGGAGATGGTTTTGGGGATCTTACCGTTAGCTCTCCGTGGCTCGTTTCGCCAGGTGGACGTTTGGGCACTGGGACTGCGAGTGTGTTTCACGGCAGCGCAATGGGTGTCCCCATGGCTCCAGCGCGGGTTCTTCAAGGAGTTGCGCCAAACGCCTACTTCGGGCAGTCAGTGGCGGGTGCAGCGGATGTAAACGGCGATGGCTTTGGCGATCTTGTCGTAGGGGGAAGTATTCCGGTTCCTGGGCAAATCTCCCATCTCGGGACTGCGAGTGTGTTTCACGGCAGCGCAATGGGTGTCCCCATGGCTCCAGCGCGGGTTCTTCAAGGCGTCTTGGTCGGCGATGGCTTCGGCTTGTCCCGAGCGACCGCAGCGGATGTGAACGGCGACGGTTTTGGCGATCTTGTCGTAGGTGCCATGCACGCTGACCCAGGTGGACGGAATTTTGCTGGGACCGCGAGTGTGTTTCACGGAAGCGCGATGGGAGTGTCCATGGCTCCAGCGCGTATCCTCGAAGGGGTCATGGCGGGCGATCGGTTCGGTTTGGACGTT
>JANNCG010001393.1:0-6980 GCA_031386385.1 Myxococcales bacterium | reverse complement strand
CAGCGGTGAGCCTCGCGGCGTGTAGTACGCCGGTGGACACTGACGGTGGCGTTGATGTTCCGAACGGAGCCGATATTCAAATCGGGACCGATCGACCCAACCCAACCGATCGACCCAACCCCACCGACGATCGACCCAACGCGATTGACGCTATCGGTGTGGATATTCCAAACGCGGTGGATGTCCCCGACAATGACGTGCCAGATTTTGACGTGCCCAATCCGACGATGGATGTGCCCAATCGCGACGTGCCCAATCGCGACGTGCCGAGTGCGGATGTGCCGAATCGGGATGTTCCCAATGGGCTTGATGTGCCCAATCGTGATGTCCCCAATGTGGATGTCCCCAACGCGGATGTTCGTGACAGTGGAGCGGTCGTGGACAGCGGTGTGATTGTGGATGGTGGAGTTCCGTCTGTGTGCGCGATGCCTCGCGCGGGGCTTAGTGTCCCGATGTCCAGCGTGATGGTGATGACCGTCGCGGGCGGATCCACCAACGTAAACACCTGTAGCAACGGGCGACCCAACGCAGGTGAGGCGGCTTACACGCTGAATGTTCCTGCGATGACAGGGCTGATCTTGAGCACGGATATGCTCGCCGCGGGTGGCGACCCCGTTGTGACCCTTCGACGCAACTGCCTCGATGGAACCGCGGCCTCCGAGGTCCTCTGTGACGACGACAGCGGCCCTACGACAAACAGCTTTGCCCGTGGGATCGTCGCTCCGGGGATGTACACCGTCCTTGTCGACTCATTCTCCGCGTCCACCTTTCGGCTCAACGTGTCTACATTCGCTCCGGCGGCCAACGCTGAGTGTGCGGGCGCCATCGCCCTTCGCAACGCTGTTGCAACGACAAGCGCTACCGCCAACGCCGGTAGCAACCGCGTCCCGATGGGATGTGGGCCCACGGACACCGGCGGTCAGGTGTATTTTACCTACACGATCCCAGCGAATACGCAGACAACATTCACGAGCGTCCGCAACGGGATGCAGGACTTTATCATCCGCGAGCTTGACTCATGTGGCGCTGCGGTGTGCACAGGATTTGTGCAAACTACTGCGATGGCAGGGACCGTCGCTCCGGTGATTAACAACGCAAGCGCGATGCCTCGCACGGTGATCCTCTCGGTCGCGAGCACATCCAGTGACCCTGTCGCAAATGCAAACTTCACCATTACGCCCACCGATCGCATGCTCGCGCCAAACTCGGTCTGTGCCAACGCAACGAGCATCGCCGCTGGAGGAATGGCGAACGGAAACACCAACGGTGCAGCGACCACCGCGACGACTTGCCGTATCAACGACGGCCCCCAGCTGTTTTATTCTGTGAGCATCCCTGCGGGTCGTCGAGGACTTCTCTCTCTCACTCGTATGGGTGGGCAAGACGTCTCAATGCGCTTGCTCGATAGCTGTGCGGCCAATAGCTGCTTGAGCAGTGTCCCAACGGCCGGTGCGGCTCCCGTCTCGCTCACCGAGGACAACCAAAGCGCCGCTGCGCGCACGGTGATCGTCTCGGTGTCGAGCACGTCAGCGGTCACAGCGGGCTCGTTTACGCTGGGATTTGCCTCGGTTCCGTTGCCTTACATTGTGACGCGCCTCGCGATGCAAATGTGCGACGCGGTCCCTGGCGGCACACCCATTTTGGCCGGAACCACCGGTGACGACGTGAACTCGGCGCCGGTCGCGATGCCCTTCACGTTTAGCTTTTATCGTACCAACTACACGCACATGTCCGCGTCTTCTAACGGCTTCATGCAGCTTGGTCTCGCCGCACCTCCCATCATGCCCTTTGGTGGTGGCGCAAGTGCGGTGCATCCGAACATCCCCGATGCAGCAAACCCCAATAACTACATCGCTCCATTTTGGAGCGACCTTCGCGATGTCATCATGGGTGGCAGCGGTGTGCAGACCTTCACGATCGGCGCGGCTCCCAACCGCCGCTATGTCCTTCATTGGAACAACGTGACCCACTTCAACTCAACAACCATTCGGTTGTCCTTTCAAGTGCGTCTGTACGAAACCACCAATATCATCGAGACGGTGTACTGCACGGTCACTCCTGGGATGGACATGCTCAACCGCGCCACTGGCAGTCAGTCAACCATTGGAATCGAGAACGCGACGGGCACCGACGGCGTCGAGGCCGCGTTTGACAACGCCATGGCCATCAACGCAGGCACGTTGTACCGCTTCACTCCAGGACCATAGCTCGTAACACTGCGTAGTATTATCACTTGATAGTGATATACTACTTCTGCGCTCCGTGAGTCTTCTTCATCTCTTCGTATTCACGGTCGACGTGCGCCTTCACGCGATCTTTGGTCGCCTGTTCGCTCTCAGCGACGGTCGCACCTTGCACGTCCACGCGGACACCCGTGGGTCCGATCGCGGATCCGTTTGCAGGCCCGGTATGCACGGGCGCCGCGTCGCGAAAGACGTACTTGATGGTCCCTTGCGAGTCGATCTCAAGCGCCACACGTGAGCCTTCTTTCGCCAGCTCAGTAAGCAGGGCTTCGGCTTCGGATGGTGCAATGTTGAGGGCGGTGACAGCATCGTTGACGGTCAACACGCCTCCCCGGTTGCGTGCAGCGGCCACGAGCGTCTGCTCTCTGGCTGCGCGCTGTGCGCTGGTCCCTGCGGACTGAAGCTTGTTGCCTGCGCGTACCAAAAACCACCCCGCGAGTGTGCCAAACATAGCGACAATCGCTGCAAAAACACCGATGAACGCGCTGGACCACGTCCACGCGAGTGTCCCGGCGAGCGCGACGATCGCGAAGGTCAGCGCCAGCGCACCATAGCCAATCACTCGTGAGGCGATCCCGCCGATCTGGCTGGGTTTGCCCACCATGTCGAGGGGCATTGAGATTCCCGCAGCCCAGAGGGGGCCTCGCTCGTGATTGCACCCGGTGCAATAAACGCGAAAATCTCGCACACGTGTCGGAGCGTTTTGGCCACAGCTTGGACAAGCTGAGCCATATTGCAATCGATGGCAGTGTGGACACGCCACGCCGTTGCCGTCTGGAACCGGATAGTAACTACAAACCAAACATGGATGGGCCAACGGGACCTCCGCTACAAGAGAGTGCTCAACGGCTTCAACCGTTGTTACATCGTTATTCGCCTAACAGTTTTGCCATCGAGGCATCGTCCGCTGGCGTGAAGGGATACTGCTCAAATTCACCGCTCGTTGCCCAGCGAAACGTGTGCACGTTCACCGCGCTGAGCTCTTCACTTAGTAAACGGCACTCATACAATTGTAGCTCGACTGTGTAGTTTTCGTATGGGTGCGAGACGTTTGAAATCACCGAGCCCACCTCCACATCCACTCCAAGACGGTGCTTCATCTCGCGACGCAGCGCGGTGACATCGGATTCTCCAGGTTCGACCTTGCCCCCAGGAAACTCCCAAAGCAATGGCAACACGGCCGTTGGTCTGCGTTGGGTGATGAGGTAGCGACCCGAGCGTTCGACCATAGCGGCCACCACACGGATCGTCTTCGGCGAAACATCTGACATAACTATCGACTCTACAGCATAGGGACGCCCCGTTGATAGTGGCCTCTTGGGGTCTTCGGTCCGTCCACTGACGCAGAGGGGGACCGATGCCCAATGTGCTGCTTCGCTGCAAGAAGCGCTGCAGGTTTTGTGTTATCAACGCGCGGAGCCGCTTCGCTTGCAATCCCCTTCACCGCAATCCCTCGCTCCGACCCTCCGACCAACACTCGACCGTGGTGCCGGTGTATTGCTTGTTGGTGCTTCGTCGCAAGAGCGCTCGCGCTGGGTCGACCAGCTCCTCACCGAGTGGAAAGATGACCCGCAGTCACCGCTGATTTTGCGCATTTCTGCGCAATCGCAAGAGCACTTCGTCGAAGCCCTCACCACCGCTGCAGAGCAGTCACTTGAGCGCCTTCGTGCGCCCGGCGCGCTCTATGACGAGTCGTCATGCAAGGCGTTGCCTGCGCTGGGCGGCTGGCTGTTTCGTGCGCGGGCGGTGGGTCGAGTCGGGATTTTGTGCGTTCTTGAAGAGATCGACACGTGGCTCGATCGTCGGGGCTGGCCCATCGAGAGTCACGAGGCGCTCTCGGCGCTTGGGGCGCTGCTTGAAGAGCGCACCGCACGACCGATATCGATTTTTTGCACTGTTCGCGCAAGTGATGCTTCGGGGAGTCCAGCGATTCCTGCGGCTGTGGCAGCGCTCTTTGACACGCGTATCACGCTTAGCCCAGCCTCTAGCGTGGTCCGTGATCCGAGCACGATTGTGAGTGTTTTGGCAGGTCGTTCGTTTACGCGATTGTCTTTAGCGCAGACGGTGACACAGTGGGCCAACGTGGCCGACGACGAAGCGATGATTGTCTTTTCGTCACCGTTAACGCCAACGCTTGTCGCGACGCCCGACAGCATAGCCCCGAGCACCGAAGAGCCCTCGCTCGCGTGGACGAGCAGCAATTATTCAGCTCATTCATCCCGATCTGCGGACGAGACAGCACCCATTGTCGACAGCGCCGTGGCGCTACGGTGGGGCCAAACGCTGCGCTCGGCCATCGAAGTTCGCAGCGCACTTGAGGCGCTTGAGACAGGGCAAACTCGGAGAAGTACGCTGCAGCTTGAGAAGCTGTTTGTGCGCTCGGTGGCTAAACTGCCGCTCGCCCTCGAAGTGCTCAAAGAAGGTGGTGCTCAGCTTGATCCGCAGAGTCCCCAGGGCACCACGTTGCTTCGCCGAGGAGCGCAGGCGTTGCGAGAGTTTGAGCTTGGTTTTTCTCAAGCATACTCGTCTGCGTACGGGGCCTGGGCCGCAGGCGCGACACGGCCCACGATGCTTCATGACGTTGTGGCTTCGTTGCACAAGACCGCCGCTGAGCGGGCTGTTCGCGCGACCGCTGTGGTCATTTTGTCAGGACTTCGCTGGGATTTTTGGCCTAAAGTGAGCGCTGCGGTCCTGCAAAACTGCGCGGGACTCTCGGTGGTTCATCAGGGGATTCACTGGGCTGCCAAGCCGGTGAGCACTGTCATGCAAAAGTCTCTCTTGGTCCGCGGCGATGCGGCGCTTGGCGCGATCCCCTCGGAGCAACCCGAGCCTCCCACGCCCCGCTCACTTGATGAAGCTGCGGTCTTTCGGCGCGAGCACGTGGGCCGCGCAGAAATTCATCGCAATATCCTGTATTCATTAGCTTTTTCTGAGGCTGAAGGGGGCTTAGTGTCCGTGATGGCTCAGACGCAAGAGCGCGCCGTGCGGGCGTTGTCCACGTTTATCGCAGGGCTTCCGCGAGACTCGCTGCTGCTCGTGGCGGCGGATGTTGGCAGCACGCTTGCACACCGAAACGCAACAAGCCTGACGGGACCTGAGGTGTCGGCTTTTGAGGTGTTGTTGCCCCACACGTTGTTTCTGTGGAGCTTAGACGGCGCTTTGTGTACAAACAACGAACGCTAATAGATGGTGTAGAAGCAGCGACTAACTGAATGACTACGAGTGGTTTTCCGATCGTATATCTCGGCCTCCCGTTAGGAGCGCTGGCTCTTCTTCGAGATGGGCACGATGTTCGCGTGGCTTGTATTTCACGCACCTCAATGCCTGGGATGCGACGCCTTCGCAAGCTCATGCTCGATCGTGGCGGGTTGGTGCTTGGGCGCCCAGAGCTGTCTGACGCTGCGACAGTGGAGATGCTCCGGTCGGCGAAGCCGGCGGCGATTGTGTCCTGGTTTTGGACTAAGAAGATTCCTCTGGACGTCTTGCGGATCAGCAAGCGCGCGTTTGGTGTTCACCCCTCGTTGCTGCCCAAATATCGCGGACCCGATCCGTACTTTTGGGCTATCGCGGCGGGCGAAAAAGACACTGGTGTGACCGCGCACATTCTCACGACCTCCTACGACGATGGATCTATTTTAGCGCAGAAGCGATCAGCGGTACCCAAGGGATGCAACTCTTGGGACCTCGCACGCGCCCTTGATCGTCCGTCGCTCGCGTTGATGCGCGAGATCACCGCACGGTACGCGCGGGGTGAGACGATCCCTGAGATTCCGCAGGACGATGAGCGAGCGAGTGAGGCTCCGGCGCCAACGGATGAGGACTGCGAATTGGTCTGGGACTGGCCTGTGGATGACGTGCTTGCGCGCATTCGTGCAGCGTCGCCAGATCCGGGAGCCTTCACGGGCTATCACGACGACACTGTGGTGATCTTGAAGGCCGAGCCAGCGAAGAATGTTCCGCTCGCGCTTGAGCCTGGGGACGTGGTGCTCTCATCGGAGGGCGTGGTGATTCGCGCGGCTGATGGAGGCATTTTGTTGCTCCAAGCGCGTGCTGAGGACAGCGAAGTGGTGCTCAAGGGCAAGGCCATTGCGTCGCTGTTTCCGGGCCTTCCGAGGGTATGAACCGGTGAGTGGGTGAGCGGGTGAGCCAGTGAGCGCTGTGCAACGCGGGCGCATCGTCGCGCATTTGCTCGACGAAATACTGGACGAAATCGAAACATGGCCAGAGTCAACCCGCGTTTTGGTCCAACAAGTTCGCAGCCGTTTGGGAGGTGACCCCGAGCGTCACCTCGACGACGATCCTCGCGCTCGCAAGTTGTTAGAGCCCTTTCGTGATGAGCTGCTCGAGCGCGCGACGGCGCAAGAGCTCATACCCGACTCATTTATTGACGATAGCACCCGCCTATTTGTGTCCTCTATGTGTCCAACCTGCAAGGGAACTGCGATCGACGACCAAACTACGCTGTGTTTGTGCGCGACTTTGCGACCCCCATCCATCTACCTTACCGCCCGCCTGATGACCCTGGACTCTTCACGTGTGATCGCGCAAGAGCGCATTGATCGCGAGCGAATGCCGCACACGGTGGGGCACGTGTACGTCGAGCGAATGAGCGGACCGGTCGCATTTATCCACGCGCCAGCACCCGACCCAGAGCCAGACGCAGTCCTGCACTTACCGCAAGAGAGACACTCACTTCACTCCACTCCCGCCTGGGTCCTGCGATCGTATCCACCCATG
>JANNCG010001350.1:0-6723 GCA_031386385.1 Myxococcales bacterium | reverse complement strand
GCAGCGCCTTGTCGAGCTCGGGTGTGTTGAGTCGATGAGCACTGTTGATTGCCCAAGAGGAGGGATGGAGCCGCAGCTCATCCAGCAATACAGTGACGCGCAGTCAGCCAACACAGCGGCCACTGCGCTCGCGATTGCGGGAGGCACGCTGATCGGCGCGGGACTCACGGCTCTGGTGATCTACGCAGCAACTCCCCGAGCGGAGCGGACTCACAGCACCAGGGTCCGGGTTGAATGCAACGCATCCACTTGCGGAGTTGTGTTTTAGCCCATGCGACGCGGTCTGATCATCGCTTTGGGTGTGTGTTGTGGATGTGCACTGAAGCCACTGCGCTTTGTTGACGCGAGCGATGGATCAAGCTCACTTATCGATCAAATGAGCAGCGAAACATCTATCGATTCGCTTCAACCCTTGGATACGCTTGAGACTGACGCATCGGACACTTCTGCCGATCACGTCGCAATCGACGGAGCGTTTGCCAGCGCACCTGGACCAAGCTGCCAACGCAACGGCAACTCTCAAGATTGTCGTGTTGTCCTGATAGGTGCATCTGAGAGTTTTTGCATCGGGACCAACGACGCCATGCGAGCAACAGACAACAATACTCCCGCGTTGTGTGGTCTTCGACTCTCGGCGTTCGCGATCGACGCGACCGAAGTTTCTGTGGCGCGATTTGCGAGATTTAGGGCGGAGTGGGAGGCAGGGAGGCTGCCCGCAACGCAGTCCATTCGCTACCCCAACGGGGTCACACTTCAAGCAACCTTGCCGCTCATCGGCGACACGACTGAGCAGTCGGTGGGGATTGGGTGCAACTATCGATTTGCAAGCCCAGCCATGCGGGGCGAGCACCCCATGAACTGCGTGAGTCTGAATTTGGCCCAGTATTTTTGCGCTTGGACTCAAGGTCGCCTGCCCACCAATGCAGAGTACGAGTACGTTGCTCGCTGGTGGGGCACCGGTGGGCTTGAGCGGCAGTTTCCTTGGGGCCAGGACGCTCCTTCGTGCACCTACGCAAACTACGGTGGGTGCGCTGGAGATGACGGCAGTGCGACTCGGCGAATTGCCAACACTCCGATGGGCGCAGTGCTGAATCAAGTGTTTGATATGGGCGGCAACGTTGGTGAGTGGATCGCGGACGACTTGATAAACTATTCATCCCTTGCGGGCATGCCTTGCTGGTTGAACAGCTTGCGCGATCCACTCTGTGCACACGTTGGTGGTGGCGTCGCCCTGAGCCGAGGCGGTGGTTATAGCAACCTTCGACCCACCCTCGGGACGGTGTTTCGAGGGCGAGATATGAGCACAGCGGACCCGAGTCGAGGGTTTCGCTGCGTCTATTCTCGCTAGCTAATTTGCTGACAAAATTGCGAATTTAGTATCGTGGTCCTTGCCACTGACCGCCTGCTGCAGGGTCTACGGGTGACTGCACACTTGCGGAGGACGCTGGAGCGGCTCCATTGAAGGGTTGCTGCGGCTGTTGGTACTGCTGTTGGGGCTGTTGGTATTGTTGTTGGGGCTGTTGGTATTGTTGTTGTTGGGGCTGTTGGTACTGTTGTTGTTGGTACTGTTGCTGCTGGGGCTGTTGGTATTGGGCAACATTCATTGGGCTGCCGTATTGGGATTGTTGGGCGGGACCGGTTGCGTTCCACTGTTGTTGTCCGTTCGTAGAGAGCGCTCGGCGGCGTAGGACGAGCAGAGCGGCAGCCACAGTTCCGAAGACCAAGAAGCTTACAAAAGCCATCGTGGCGTTCTCAGCGCGAGCGCTCGCGCGGCGTTCGGCCCAGTTCTCACTGGAGCCATACGAGTTGTATGAGCTGTACGAACTGCGCGATGAGTATGAGTTCACAAGAGAGCGTGCCCGATCCCTCTGCGCGTACTCTTGCATTTTCATGTACTCGGTTGCTTGATCAGCAACGACGCCCAGCGAGGCGAGAGCAATCAGCCCCGAACACACCGCTCCGACAAGGTGCATCGTACCAGGCTTCGACGGTTGCGAAGGGCCAGTGGCCATCGCCATGCCCGGTGCGTTCATCGCCACCGAACCGCCGCGCATGATCGTCTGAATGTTTTGCTCCATCCGTGCGAGCTCGCCTTTGACGACGAGATAGATGATTCCATAGAGCAGGAGTCCCGGCAGGATTCCCGTCAGAACCATCGTGAGAGTCCAAAGAAGCTGCACGGCCATGTTTGGAATGACAAATCCAGTTCGCACCACCGTTGGCGCGGCGAGCTTCAATTGAAGCCCGGTACACAGCCCGTTTGAGACAACCAACGAGTTGCCTCGGATCACGAACCCATATTGTGGCAGCGTGCTCTGCAATACCTGCTGTAGATGAGGGATGCCCATAAGGGGCTGAACGGTTGCGATGTCCATGCACGCCAGATACGTCGGCTCTGTTGTCTTTGTCTACTGGGCGCACACAACCCTCAGAGGACACCGCGCTGCCTTAAAGCCGCTGAACGAACGATATAAGCCTGCAAATTTGCACATCAGTACAAGATATAATGCAGACGTTTAGCATCATTTTCAGATGACTAAAACTATCTTAAACTCGGTGTTAGGCGGGGATTACCCCACGCTCAACACGCTCAAGCTCGCTGTCGGCGCCATGGTGATGGACGCTGTGACAGCTCGACAGGAGCTACTTCTTGCCCGTGCCCTTACCAGCGCCCACTTTGGCTTTGCGGTCGCCCGCGTGGCCGTTAAACGTGCGCGTTGGAGAGAACTCGCCGAACTTGTGATCGACCATGTTCTCGGTCACGAAGACGGTGACAAACTTGCGGCCGTTGTGCACGTGAAACGTGAGTCCGACTGCGTCTGGCGTAATGGTCGAGCGACGTGACCAGGTCTTGATTGGAGTCTTGGAGCGTGTCGCAGTCCACTTCTCGATTTTGGTATTCAGGTGTCCGTCCACAAACGGACCCTTCTTCAATGAGCGTGCCATGTTGTGATCTTAACCCTTTGCGCCACGGCGCTTGATAATCATCATGTCTGTGCGCTTGTTGTGGCGCGTCTTGAGGCCCTTGGCGAGCTGTCCCCATGGCGAGCATGGATGACGACCACCAGAGCTGCGACCTTCGCCACCACCCATGGGGTGATCGACGGGGTTCATGGACACACCACGGTTGTGTGGACGAAACCCGAGCCAACGCGAACGACCGGCTTTGCCGATGGTGATGTTTGCGTGGTCGGTGTTCGACACTTGGCCGATGGTGCAGCGGCAATCGAGATGAATCTTGCGAATCTCTCCCGATGGCATACGGATCTGACCCCAGTCACCCTCCTTCGCAATCACCTGCGCCGAAGAGCCTGCAGAACGCACACACTGTGCACCCTTGCCGGCCTTGAGCTCGATGTTGTGAATGACCGTTCCGAGTGGAACAAACCGCAGTGGAAGTGCGTTGCCTGGCTTGATGTCAGCGTGTCGTGAAGACACCACCACATCGCCAACCTTCAGACCGTTAGGCGCCAACATGTAGCGCTTCTCGCCGTCTGCATAGTTGATCAAAGCGATACGCGCGCTTCGGTTTGGATCGTACTCAACCGTCGCAACCTTACCGGGGACGCCGATCTTGTTGCGCTTCCAATCGATCACGCGATAGCGCTGTTTGTGGCCACCGCCACGAAAACGCAAGGTCACGCGACCGTGGTGATTGCGTCCACCGGTTGAGCGACCTGGCTCAATCAGTGATCGCTCTGGCTCATTGCCCTGCGAAAGCTCTTCAAACGTGCTCGTCGTGAGATAACGTCGGATCGGCGTTCGGGGATTGTAAGTTTTAATACCCATTGCTTAGTTCTCTTTTAAATCTCAGACAGCGTCGAAGGCCTCGATCTTGTCACCCTCTTTGAGGGTCACGATCGCCTTCTTCCAATTGTTTAACTTCGCGTATCCGCGGCCCATGCGGCGGTCTTTTCCACGCACGATCAACGTGCGAACGGACACAACGTGTACGTCTGGAAAAGCTTGCTCCACTGCAGATCGAATCTCGGTCTTGGTCGCCGTCTTGGTGACTTCAAACGAGTACTGGTTATCGTCGCTGCGCATGATATTGCCTTTTTCCGTGAGGATTAGCGGGCGGCGCAGAATTTTGTGTGCAACAACAGTCATGGCTATATAACTCCAATTAACCTGACAAGCGTGCTTCGAGCGCACGTGCAGCGGACTGCGTCAGAATCAAGTGATCATGCCGAAGGATGTCGTAAACGTTGACTCCCTCTGGCGGCAAAAAGGTCGCGTTTTCAATGTTACGCGTCGAGATGCGGAGCTTCTCGTTGTTTGCCAATTCAACCACAACCGCTGAACCACCCTTGGTGTTGAGCTTGCTGATGGTGCTGGCAATGGCCTTGGTCTTGAAGTCCGTTGGCTCCCACTTATCAACCACCGTCAACCGTCCCTCTTTGAGGTACAGCGAGAGCGCGTGACGAAGTGCGCCTGCACGAACTTGCGCCGGTGGCCGGTACGCATACGAACGCGGAATCGGTGGGTGAGCAGCGCCGCCCTTGTACATCTGCGGCGCGCGTTTGCTGCCGTGACGTGCTTGGCCGGTGCCCTTTTGCTTGTAAATTTTCTTCTTCGATCCCGACACTGCTGCGCGCTCTTTAGCGGCATGGGTGCCCGAGCGACGAGAAGCAAGCTGTGCTTTCACCACTTCGTAAAACAAGTTTTGGTTGATTTCTTTCACACCAAACACGTCGTCATGAAGATCGATTTCGCCGACCTTCTTGGACTCAACATCGAGCAAGTCTACTTTTGCCATTGCAGGTTCGTCCTTTCTCTTAGCCCTTGATTTCAACGTCGACGCCAGCTGAGAGGTCCAGCTTCATCAACGCATCAAGGGTTGCTTGGGTGGGGTCAAGAATGTCCAACAAGCGCTTGTGGGTACGAATCTCGAACTGCTCACGGGACTTCTTGTCCACGTGCGGCGAACGCAACACCGTATAGCGATTGATCTTCGTTGGAAGAGGAATCGGCCCTGCAACGCTTGCATCAGTGCTTCGTGCAGTCTCTACGATCTCAGCCACAGCTTGATCTAAGAGGCGATGGTCGTACGCTTTAAGGCGAATACGAATCTTTGTAGTCATTACAAATTCTCACTCAAAAAACATTGAAAAACTAACTTTGGACCATTTGCTTGCAGCGCTCTCGCTAGCATTGGGTCATCGAGTTAGGAGCTACACTCTAAAGAACAACACAGCTCTCAACTCGATACCCCAGCACTTTGAAAAGGGCTGAGCGGTTCACACCATTGAAGCGGTGTGAACACCGGTAACAAAACGAACGAATCCCTACTCGAGGATCTTGGTCACAACTCCGGCGCCAACGGTCTTGCCACCCTCGCGGATCGCGAATCGCATTTGCTCTTCGAGGGCCACTGGGACGATAAGTTCAACGTTGATCTCGATGTTGTCACCAGGCATCACCATCTTGATGTCTTGTGGGAGGTTCACTGTTCCAGTGACGTCCGTGGTGCGGAGGTAGAACTGTGGGCGGTAGTTGGTGAAGAATGGCGTGTGGCGTCCGCCCTCGTCCTTCTTCAACACGTAGACCTGACCGATGAACTTCTTGTGTGGGGTGATCGAAGCTGGCTTCGCCAACACTTGTCCACGCATGATGTCTTCTTTTTCAATTCCGCGGAGCAACAGACCAGCGTTGTCGCCAGCTTGTGCGAAGTCCAAGGACTTGCGAAACATCTCAACGCCGGTGCAAACCGTCTTGCGGGTGTTGCCGAAACCAATGATTTCGAGCTCTTCGCCGACCTTGATCGCGCCACGCTCAACACGTCCCGTAGCAACCGTTCCACGGCCCTTGATCGAAAACACGTCTTCGATTGCAAGGAGAAATGGCTTGTCGGTCTCTCGGGTAGGCTCTGGAATGTAGGTGTCCAGCGCGTTGCCGAGCTCAAGGATCTTGTCTTCCCATTGTGCTTCGCCGTTGAGTGCTGGCAATGCAGCACCACGGATCACGGGAGCGTCGTCTCCTGGAAACTTGTACTTGCTGAGAAGCTCGCGCACTTCGACTTCAACGAGGTCCAAGATCTCGAGGTCGTCGACTGCGTCGCACTTGTTCAGAAAGACAACGATGTGCGAGACGCCCACTTGGCTCGCAAGCAACACGTGCTCGCGGGTCTGTGGCATCACTGAGTCGAGCGCGCTGACCACCAGAATAGCGCCGTCCATTTGGGCGGCTCCGGTGATCATGTTCTTGATGTAGTCCGCGTGCCCGGGGCAATCCACGTGTGCGTAGTGACGCTTGACCGTCTCGTACTCAACGTGTGCTGCTGCGATGGTCACCGTCTTGGTTGCATCACGATCGATACCACCCTTAGCGATGTCCTTGTAGCTCTTGACCTCATACTTGAGGTTAAGGCGTCGCTTCAGCACTGCGCTGATCGCAGCGGTGAGGGTGGTTTTGCCGTGATCGATGTGACCGATGGTTCCAACGTTCACGTGCGGCTTGGTGCGGACAAATTTCTCCTTGGCCATAACTACTGAGTCTCCTGAGAGTAAATATACTGGTTAAAACGATTTTGTTTGGGTGGCTTAGTATCAGCCACCCTTCAATTTGGCGACGACTTCTTCCTGCATTGCCGCTGGAACCGCGTCGTAGTGAGAGAACTGCATGCTTGAAACCGCGCGGCCCTGTGTCTTTGAACGCAGATCCGTCACGTATCCAAACATGTTTGCGAGTGGCACAAACGATTCGACCACTTGAGCGTTGCCA
>JANNCG010001346.1:0-1800 GCA_031386385.1 Myxococcales bacterium | reverse complement strand
GTTGGGAGTGGCTCCATTTCACGCCGCTGCCTGGCTCTATTTCACACCGCTATGTGCACAAGTGCCGCTTGCCAGCCAACCAGTTCCTTTTGGGACTGCAGCGGATTGAAATACTCATTTGCTCCTGAACTTCCATCCGGCACAAGTTTGCCAACAGCGAAGCGTGTCCATGTCGGCGTCCCACCCTCGCCCTTCGCAGTTGTTTTCGAGTCGTCAATATCGGCATCGCCGCTGACATCATCACCTTCGTCGGCCTTGTCCTCAGGTTTGTCCTTGATCACTGCGGTCCGCAAATCGAAGCCAAATTCCTGCATAAATCTTGGCCCATTGCCATCCAACCAAAACGCGTCCGTGATTTCTGCAAGCTCGGCTTCAAGCTTTTTTGCGTCGGGCGCCGAGAACCAATCCTCCCACTCAGTCGAGTCAATGGGCGCGACCACCGTTTGCAGCAAGCCGATGAGAAAATACGCCGCAGCCGCGTCGAACTCAGCGCGACCTGTGTCCAATCGCATGACGGGATTGGAGTCCGCAGCGATGTCCGCAATGTCGAGCGGTCGAACCCAGTCACGAGAGCCGTCTTTGCGACGGACCGGGAGCCAACCGTGTGTCAAAAGATTGAAAGTGCGGATGTCGTTACTCATGTTATTTCTCGTCAACGTTTGCGCGCGATCTGAAGGCCGACCGCGCTTGAATACAAAACTTGGACAGGCTCTGAGCGCGTGGCGGACTTTCGGGTAGCACGGCCGACCCAGTCACCTGTGCTCGCGTCCAAGCGAAGGACAATACAGACCGCGAACTTGCCGCCATCACGCATTGTTGCCTTGGCGCTCGCAATAATCTCAAGATCATCGGCATTCTCGGTCTCATGGGTGAGCAGACGACACGGGACGTCGAGTGCTGACGCTTCCCACCGCCATTGTTCATCTGCTGGCGTAGCCGCGACAATTTGCGCAAACGCCGACCAGGCACGGTCAAGTTCGACGCGAATGAGCCGAATCTGCACATGTGTGTCACCCAATCGAGTGAGCGCTTGTTCTTCTGAACCCCACTTCGTCGAACTGTCCCGGGTGTAACCCGAAGCAAGGTCGAGTTTCGCAGCGTTCGCAATGCTCCGATGTGCACTGTCCTCGCCAAACGACCGGTCCTGCGCCATCTCAAGCCCCGGTGGGACCTCGTCGCTCTCAAACACCTCGATCAAAAGCTCTCGAAGTCCAGTCGGAACGTCGAACCCGCCACGCTTACGGAGTGCCCTCTGGGTTCTCCACAACTCCCCCGGGTTCTTATAAATAAATCGGCTACGTGCGATGTCCGACGAGGCAACCCAATTCGTTTCGGGCAGTTCGCACCACACTGGAGCGAGGATATGCAACTTTGCAGCTGCTCTGGCATCACCGGGCGGTATTCGGTCATCAACTAGCCGATTGCCGGAGCGATCACGAAGGTGCCTCCTCCATCGACCAGCGCGCTGCACAAGCAGATCGACTGGCGCCAAGTCCGCTACCATCCCATCAAAATCTAGGTCAAGTGACTGCTCAATCACCTGCGTCGCGACGACGATCCGTCGCTGGCGTTCAGCACTGCCACTTTTCGGACCAAATCTCCCAAGCATTTCTTGCTCAATCGCGAGCCGGTCGTGGGCGATAAATCGGCTGTGAAAGAGTTGGACGTCGATGTTCTTCGCCTGCACTGTGTCCTTCAGCGTGCGATACCGCGCCATTGCATCGGCGATCGTGTTGCAGATCCACACGCCACAACCATCGTTTTCAGCAATCTGCACCAGATGCGCCTGCGCTTCGGCGT
>JANNCG010000955.1:0-6164 GCA_031386385.1 Myxococcales bacterium | reverse complement strand
AGCGAAATACCGGCCAAAATTGCAGCTCGTTTGGGTTTTGCAGGGCTTGCACTTAGCCCGCTCTCAGTCCCGTCGCGTGTCGCGTGCCCCACGACCGATGATCCAAGGCTGTACGCGCTGGTATTTGTGACCGGGTTGATCGTCTCTGGTTGTGTATCGACAACTTCAATCTCCGCGGTGCTCACCGGCTTCGGTGCTGAGCGCGCCAACTGAACCAGCGGAATGGTGGATCGACGGTCGCCTGAGCGGTTCTTGGACTCTTGCACCGCCTGTTGCAGCGTATACTTCAGCTCTGCGGCGCTCGCGTACCGTTGATCGCGCACGGGCTCAAGGGCTCGCTCGATCACCGCTGAGACCTCGGACGAGACACTGGGCTCCATGGACAGGGCCGTGGGTGCGCGATCGGTCATGATCCGAAGGATCAAGATGTTGTAGTTCTCTCCGCGAAAGGGAGGACGCCCCGTGATGAGCTCAAACATCATGATCGCGGCGCTCCAGAGGTCCGCGCGTGCGTCGATGTTGGAGTCCCCTCGGACTTGCTCTGGAGACATGTAGTAGGGCGTGCCCATCGCGGTCCCGGTTTGGGTCTTTGAGAGGCCGGGCTGCGCCTCACTCATCTTCGAGATGCCAAAATCGATCAGCTTCGGCACCATCCCCAAGCGCGGATCTTGGTGCAAAAACACGTTGTCTGGCTTCACATCGCGATGCAAAATCCCTGCATTATGTGCCGCTCCGAGCGCATCCAAAATGGGCGCCATAATCGCGAGGGCTTCTTCACACGACAAGCGCCCCTCGCGCTCGAGCTTCTCGGACAGGTTCTCTCCTACCAACAACTCTTGAACGATATAAAAAATCTGCGTCGCGTTGTCACGCGCGAGCTCAACAATACGCACAATATTGGGATGCTGAATTGAATCAGCCGCCCTGGCTTCGCGCACAAATCGCTGCACCAATCCATCGTGTGTGGCGATAGACTCTTTCATCAGCTTCAGCGCAACGCGCCGCCGCAACATCGGATCTTCGGCCTCGTACACAGCCCCCATTCCACCGGCTCCGAGCAGACGCAAGAGCCTGTACTTCCCATTGATGACAGAACCAATGAGGTGCTCGTTGTTGGGCTCTGCGGGTTCTACGGCCATACTCTGCGCTGCGACGGTCATAAAATTACCCCACTCTGCCCCTCAACACAAACGAGCATCGCTAATTGTTAAGCTGAGGTCCAAGCCACTTTTCGCACTCTTGCACTGAGATGCCTTGTCGTTTTGCGTAGTCTTCGAGTTGATCACGACCGATTCGACCCACCATGAAGTACCGAGCTTGGGGGTGCGCGAAATACAGCCCCGAGACGCTCGCCGCAGGCATCACCGCGAAGGACTCGGTGAGCTCCATTCCCAGTGAATTTGCGTTTAAAATAGAGAACAACGGCCCCTTGGCGGTGTGATCTGGACACGCGGGGTAGCCAAACGCGGGACGAATGCCGCGATAGTTCTCTGCGACCAAGTCTTCGTTTGAGAGATTTTCGTCTTTTCCGTAGCCCCACTCGCGGCGGGCTTCTCGGTGAAGCCACTCTGCGAAGGCCTCTGCAAGTCGGTCTGCGAGCGCCTTCACGATAATCGCGTTGTAGTCGTCGTGAGCGTCTTCGAACTGTTTTGCGAGCTCGCTACAACCAAGACCCGTAGTCACCGCAAATGCGCCGACGTGATCAAGAACGCCACTCTCTTTGGTCGCGACATAATCTGCAAGTGATCGACACACCTCGGAGGACTCTTTCACCGATTGCTGTCGCAGCATGGGGTAGCGCGCAAGCTCTTTTGATTTAGAGGCATCGGTAAAGAGGACAATGTCATCACCCTCGGTGTGTGCGGGCCAAAAGCCATAGACGCCGCGTGCGGTAAGAAGGCGCTCGTCGATGATTTTTTGCAGCAATTTCTGTGCGTTTTCGAACAACTCTCGCGCCACTTCGCCTTGCACCGGATCATGAAGCACCGCAGGAAACCGCCCCTTCAACTCCCACGCCGTGAAGAAGAATGTCCAATCGATCAGCTTCGCGATCTCGCGCAAGTCTCCCTCCACCACCCTCGTCCCGATAAACGACGGAACCGCGATCGCCTCAGGCTCAAACGACACACGCTCTCGCTGCCTTCGCGCATCGGTGATGGCCAAGAGTGTCTTGCTCTTTTTGCCCGCGTGAATGCGACGCAGATCTTCTTGGTCCTGCGTCACTTGCGCCAAATATTCAGGCTTCTCGTGGGGTCGCAGCAGGGACGCCACCACGTTAACGGCCCGTGATGCGTCCAGGACGTGCACCACTCCGTGCGTATACTCAGGTGCAATTTTCACTGCGGTGTGTTGACGAGATGTGGTCGCCCCACCGATCAACACCGGGAGTGTCATCTTACGACGAGACATCTCTTTGGCCACATCGACCATGACATCGAGCGAAGGCGTAATCAGGCCGGAGAGGCCGATAATATCCACCTCTTTCTCAAGGGCCATGTCGAGAATTTTATCCGTCGCGACCATGACGCCCATGTCCGTCACTTCGTAGTCGTTGCAGGCGAGCACCACGCCAACAATGTTTTTGCCAATGTCATGCACGTCGCCCTTGACCGTGGCGAGCAGCACGCGACCATTGTGTCGTCGGGTCCCTCCGGCCTTCTCCGCTTCCATAAAGGGGGTGAGGTGAGCGACGGCTTTTTTCATGACCCGCGCGCTCTTGACGACCTGAGGCAAAAACATCTTGCCCGCGCCGAACAGCTCGCCGACCACGCGCATACCGTCCATGAGTGGCCCTTCGATCACTTTGAGTGGCCGCTCGTATTTGACCCGCGCCTCTTCAGCATCCGCCTCAATATAGTCCGCCACGCCTTTGACCATGGCGTATTGAATGCGCTCTTCGACGGTCCCATTTCGCCAGGATAAATCCTGCTCTTTCTTCGTTCCTGCGCCGGTCACCGTGGCTGCATATTCGGTCAGTCGCTCTGTCGCGTCGGGACGACGATTAAACAGCACATCCTCTACGCGCGTGAGCAGCTCTTTCGGAATGTCTTCGTACACCGTCAGCTGACCGGCGTTTACGATCCCCATGTCCATACCCGCGCGAATCGCGTGGTACAAAAACGCGCTGTGCATCGCCTCGCGTACTCGGTTGTTGCCTCTAAACGAGAAGCTCAAATTCGAAACGCCACCAGAGATGTGCACCCCGGGGCAGGTCTTGCGAAGGATTCTCGCCGCTTCAATAAAGTTTTTTGCAAACTCATTGTGCTCTTCGAGCCCTGTCGCGATCGCCAAAATGTTCGGATCGAAAATGATGTCTTCCGCAGCAAAACCAGCTTTTTCAGTGAGCAACTGAAAAGCCCGCTGACAGATCGCGACCTTGCGCTCAATGGTCTCGGCTTGGCCTTTTTCGTCAAACGCCATCACGATGACAGCGGCTCCGAAGTTGTGAATGATCTGCGCTTTTGCGAGAAAGTCTTCTTCGCCCTCTTTCAGTGAGATCGAGTTCACCACGGCTTTGCCCTGGACACACTCAAGCCCTGCTTGGATCACTGACCACTTGGACGAGTCGACCATGATCGGGATCCGCGCGATCTCTGGCTCTGTCGCGAGATAGTTCAAAAACGTGCGAATCGCTGCTTCGGAGTCCAGCATTCCCTCATCCATGTTGACATCAAGGATGTTGGCGCCACCACGAACTTGATCCAACGCCACGGCCATCGCAGCGGCGTAGTCATTCTTTTGAATGAGCTCAGAAAACTTCTTCGACCCTGTGACGTTGGTTCGCTCTCCAACGATGGTGAAGCTTGTCTCTGGGCGAAGGCAGTATGTCTCAAGTCCAGAAACTCTGGTCAGCCCATCGGTCTGCGTCGGTGCACGGACGGGCTTAATCTTCTCGACCGCTTCGGCAATGGCTTGAATGTGTGCGGGTGTCGTGCCGCAGCACCCACCCACCACGTTAGCGAGTCCGTCGCGGACAAACTCGCTCACATACCGAGCGGTGTCTTGTGGCGACTCGTCAAATCCGCCAAACGCATTGGGCAAACCCGCGTTGGGGTACACACTCAAAAATGTGTTGGCTGCCTGAGCGAGCTCCGTGAGAAATGGCCGCATCTCTTGGGCGCCAAGCGCACAATTGAGCCCAACGGTCAAAGGCTTCGCATGCGAGACGCTTGTCCAAAACGCCTCCATCGTTTGACCCGAGAGGGTGCGTCCGCTCTTGTCCGTTGCCGTCACACTCAGCATCACGGGCCAGCGCTTTCCGCGTTCTTCGAACACTTGCTCAAGGGCCACGATGCACCCCTTCACGTTGAGCGTGTCGAACACAGTCTCAGGCAACAATAAATCCACACCGCCGTCGAGAAGACCGTTAATTTGCTCGCGATATGCTTCTACAACCTTTGCAAAGGTGCTCTTTCTCTTGGACGGATCATTGGCGTCTGGCGAGATCGACAACGTGATGTTGAGCGGACCGAGAGCGCCAGCGACCAAGCGTGGTTTGTTGGGCGTCTTGGCGTTGTAGATGTCTCGTGCCTTGACAGCAACCTGTGCCGCAGCGACATTGAGCTCGTACGCCAGCGACTCAAGGCCATAGTCCGTCTGCGCGATAGAGGTCGCGCTAAACGTGTTGGTCTCAATGATGTCCGCGCCAGCGGCAAAGTACTCTTCGTGAATGGACTGAATCACATCGGGGCGCGTGAGGCAGAGCAGCTCGTTGTTGCCCTTGAGCTCTTTTGAGTGAGACGCAAATCGCTTTCCGCGAAAGTCGCTCTCGTTGAGCTTGTAGCGTTGGATCATGGTCCCCATCGCACCATCGAGCACTAAAACTCGTTCGCGCAGAAGAGACTCAAACAGGGCGTAGGATGGGCTATGAAGCATCAGTGGGGGGTTTCGACTTCTTGCATGTGGCCGAAGGCGGGCTTCGGGCTCTATTTCGTGGACTATTGGCTACACGGATTGATTTGGCGAGAGCCTGTGGACTGACCAAACAACCGTGCGTGGGCCGGAGTTATAGCGCAATTTGATCGGCTATGCAGACCCGGTTTGCTATCGGCGCCAGTTGTGAAGATCAAGCTTGATGATCGGTGCGGTCGCACTCCAACTGTCACCGTCGATTTGCACTAGCTCGCCGCGGGTGCTGTTGCTCAAGACCGCTTCGGTCTCAGACTCGGGGTCGATCTTCTTGCTGACACGATCGAGCTGTTGGGCCTTTTGCAACAAGGGCCCGGCGCAAAGAAAGATCTCTGTCTTTCCTTTGCTCACGCGAATGTGACTCACCCAGCGACCCACGATCGCGGGGGGCGCTTCGCTGGTTGAAGGGACCGTGCGCGACAGCGCTGAACGCACATTTTGCTGGTCTTTTCGCAGGGTCAAATACGAGTATGTGAGTCCTTGGTATCGAAGTCCGGCCGACAAGGCAGTCTCAACGAGCCACGGGGGAAGATCCACCGAGAGGTCATCGTGGCACCAGTCTCGATCACGGACAAGCAGCGGGCACTGCTGTGCGTGAACACAGGGAGCGAACACCGAAAACCCGATGTTTGCGAGCAATGGCCTGGCGTGCTGCAGAGTGCGTGCGTTGCTACGCATGGCCGGCTCGACCAAGAGCAGCGAACCGTCAGGGTGCAATCTTGCTGCAAAGACCAACTGCCCCACAAGCTCGGTCAACCGTATGGCACGGGTCTGCTCATCTGCGAGCGAATCTGCAACGTCTTCGGCAGAGAGAATCTCGGTCAACACGTTGCTTGCGACGATCAAATCCCATCCTCCCTCCGTGGTCGGAACGTCTTTGCCCCACAAGCTTGTCGCGCTCGTGTGAAGCTCTGGCTCTGGGATCGAGGTTGCAAGAAGTCCCGCTGTTTTCGCTGCCCGAAAGAGCGCTGATCCTCGCTGCAGGGCCTTAGGATCCACGTCAAGCCACGCGAGCTGAGCGATCCCGTGGGTGAACTTGAGCTCGTCTAAGGCAAGCAGGATTCCGAGCGTACTCGCTCCTACACCGGCCCCGATGTCCAAGATCTTCAGCGGCCGTTGAGGTAGGGCCCCCGCCCGAGCGAGCTCGCCGAGAGGAGCGACCACTTTGTGCAAATCGCGAGGGAGAAAAAACAGCACTCTCGCAGCGAATTCGTCTTCGGGCGCCAGCTCTTGCTGCTCTCCGAGGTACTTTACCA
>JANNCG010000952.1:0-2739 GCA_031386385.1 Myxococcales bacterium | reverse complement strand
CCTCGCTCCGCGACAACTTCACTTTTCGTTCACACCCACTGGCTCAGTCGCTGAGCACGTCCAGCGGCTCGACGTGATGATCAACCGCGTGCATCGAGAGGGATCGCCGCTCAGAATCGTTGGGCATTCGCTAGGTGGATTGCTGGGTCGATACTATCGCCAGGTGCTAGGTCGCCCGGTTGAAAAGATGGTCTGCATCGCCACTCCCCACGCCGGAGTCCCGCGCGCTGGAGCGTTTCGCGCATTCAAATCCCTCCCGCTCGTTGATGAGCTCGCGCCCGGCTCTGGAACCTTGCAGCTGCTGCGGGCTACGCAAGCACGCTTGAGCCCGACGCAGGTGACGTGCGTTATTCCTGAAGGCGATACGTTGGTGCCCCCCGACCAGAGCGCTGCGCTTTCTGGGACAGAATGTATCTACCTCCCGGACATGGGCCACCTCTCGGTGCTGTTCTCGAAAGACATGTGGGAGATCGTCGCGGAGCGTTTTTAGCCGCAGCTCAACGATTCTCTACGGCGCAAGTCGGTTCAGCAAACGAGGAAACGGGATCGTCTCTCTCACGTGTGGGAGTCCGCAACACCACGCGACAGTGCGCTCGACACCGAGGCCAAATCCCGCATGCGGTACGCTGCCGTAGCGTCGAAGGTCGAGATACCACTCAAACGCGTGCATTGGCAGCTTGTGATGCTCGATCGCCGCCACAAGCCGCTCAAGTGAGGTCTCGCGTTCACC
Organism: Myxococcales bacterium; assembly: GCA_031386385.1. Lineage (GTDB taxonomy): Bacteria > Myxococcota_A > Polyangia > Polyangiales > JANNCG01. Next base: position 2,009 of record JANNCG010000952.1, on the reverse strand, counting down.
ACCGCCGATGATTTCTCCGTAGCCTTCTGGCGCGAGAACATCCACGCCGAGTGCCAAGCGATCGTCCTCGGGGGCCCGCTTGAGATAGAACGCTTTGATCGCAGCGGGATAGCGGTGAACCATCACCGGACGATCATACTGTGACGAGATCACAGTCTCTTCATCGCCTCCAAAGTCGTCGCCAAATTCGGGTCGCCGTTCAACATCGCCGGTCTCGTTGACGACGAGTTTACCATCCGCCTTACGGGTGTCATACGCGCGCTGAAGGACCTCTATCGCTTGTTCATAGGTGATACGTGGAAAATTGCCCGTCGCGGTTGCCTCTAGACATCGCGTGTCGCGTTCAAGAATTTTCAGCTCTTCTTTTCGCTTCTCTAAAACGCGCCCAACGACGGACGCAAGACAGCGTTGAGCCAGGTCCATGTCGCCCTCAAGGTCCATGAACGCGACCTCTGGTTCGACCATCCAAAACTCTGCCAAGTGCCGACGCGTTTTGCTCTTTTCTGCACGAAATGTGGGACCAAAACAGTACGCGCGGCCCACGGCCATAGCGGCCGCTTCCATGTAGAGTTGGCCAGACTGAGTCAGGTAGGCTTTGTCGCCGTGGTACTCGGTCTCAAACAACGTGCTGGTGCCCTCACACGCGTTGGGTGTGAAGATGGGAGCATCGACGAGCGTAAATCCATCGTTGTCGAAGAAGTCGCGGATCGCCCCGATGATCTCGGCCCGAACGCGTAAGATCGCGTGCTGTCGCTTTGAGCGGAGCCACAGATGGCGATGGTCCATCAGAAAATCCGTGCCGTGATCCTTGGGAGAAATTGGGTATTCGCCCTGCACTGCAGCGAGAACTACGACTGTTTTTACAGAGATTTCGAACTCTCCAGGACGCTTGGCGTGCTCTTGAACGAGCCCAGTGACTTGCAGCGCCGTCTCTTGCTTGAGCTTGTCAATCGCAGCAAAGTTGTCTGCACCGATGTCGTTGATACCCGCTACGCACTGTGCGATCCCAGTGCCATCGCGCACCTCGAGAAAGTGGAGCTTCTTTGAGCTTCGCATGTTGTAGAGCCATCCCTCAAGCATCACGGTCTGACCGACGACGTCGCGAAGGTTGGCAATTTTCGTTTTAGGGGCTGTCATGGCTAGATTTTGACTCCGTACTTTCGTGTTCAATCGCTTGGTGCGAGGGACGCTGACTGACTCGATTCGCCGAATTACATGCGAAAACCGTTCTAATCGGTGAATCTTTGCCGGCGGTGTACCACAAGTCTTCACGAACGGCGCCTCAGCGCGCTATATGGCTGTCCAGTCATGATGCCGAAAGTCGATTCATACAAGGGGCAGTTGCTGGTCGTCGCGCTTAGCGCTTCAATGGCCCTGTCATCTGTGGCCGGTTGCGCCGCTATTTTTCCGCGGTATTCAACGGCGGAGCGGGATATTCCGGCCGCGATGATGGGGGCGGGTGGGCTGACGCCTCCGCCACCGGACCTCTTTCGATTGGGCGTTGTTTCGGCAGACGTGGCCCGAACGACGCGAGATGGCCGGCCGTGGGACAATGACGCAGGGCCTGATTTGTTCGTCGTGATCCAGCGTAACGGCGACGAGATTTTTCGCTCAAGGGTCATCGACAACCACCTCGTCGCCGAATGGAACTCCGAGACAGACGCCGTCGATCTGTTCGTTCGCGAGAGCGATGTTTTGCACTTTGAGCTGAGAGATGACGACGGGACCTTTGGCGGTTCAGAGTTGGTCGGCGCAGTGGATATTCGTGGAGGAATCCCGACGGACGCCCGCGGCGGAGCGAATTGGACCGTCCGATTAGAGGGCGGCGCACAGGTGGTATTGGCAACGCACAACCCTCGTCCACATCTAGGAATGGGCGTCGTGTACGAGTATCGGCACGAGTCGCTTGTGATGGTCGAGGTTCGCGAAGCTGGGCCAGGCCACAACGCAGGCCTCCGCGTCGGAGACCGGGTCTTGCGAATCAACGGCCGTGCTGTCGGACAGATGGC
>JANNCG010001289.1:0-3396 GCA_031386385.1 Myxococcales bacterium | reverse complement strand
GTCCTCATCGAACGCGGTGCCAGAGCGTTGGCGCTAGCTCGGTTCGACGCTGCCGCTGCTGCGTACAAACTCGCCGAAACAGCCTACAAAGAAAAATCACTCCCGGTGGCATCCGCCGTCTACTGCGGACTCGCCGCAAGCTTGGTCGCGCAGCTTGATCGCGGAGGCACAGGGGATACCTTACGCGAAGACGCCGCTCGCGCCGCTGCTCGGTGCTTGGCAACGGCTCCAGCAGGTTCGCCCGCGACCGAGGGCGCCGTGGCCGAGTTGGCGTCGTTGGTCGATCGGGGTCTCGATGTGGCAGCGCTCGATCAACCGGAGACCACACGCCTGATGTCCGGCCAAGATCGCACACCAAGCACTCAGGCGATGGTGGTGACCGTGGCTTTTTCGGGCGCCGCGGATAACGGGTCGCGCGGGGCCTTCAAAGCGCTGGTTGAGGGCGACGGCGTACGACGTGAAGTGACACGCTGTTTTTTGCGTTGGTTTGACGAGTCGCATCAAGATCATGACGAAGGCAACATCCGGACAACCTACAGCCGCTCGATGGATGAGTACGACACCTTGACCGCCGCCAGACTCACTGTGACGACTCCCGATCTCGATCCCTCGCTCACGGCGCCGGACGCCGCAGGCCACCACTGGCTCGCGTGCAGCGCAACGGCCGTGCGCCAAGCTGTCGCTGGGGTCCGCTGGCCGGGCCGTGCTGAACGATGGGCGGAGACCGTGGCGATCCAGGTGCGAACCCGGCCATGACTCAGATTCAATCTGCGAGCATATTCACAGTCATTTTGTGCACCATCGGTACATTTTCTCCAAACGCATCCGCGCAACGGCGGCCCAGAGTCCATGCTGCGGGGCCTCACGCCACAAGCGGTCACGTGCTCTTACCAGGGCTTCAGGTTCGATTGGCTGTTCAATTGGAGCCAGAGAGCATTACCGCAGTGGCGCCCGAAGGTGCGATCGCTCCCTTTGGAGCGCCAATAACGGTCGGCCCTTCTTCGCGCCTTCAACTGATAGCAAGCTATGACGGGACGGCTACATCGGTGCAAGTACGAGTGAATTCGGGCATGGGAATTCTGCGAAATTACGACGACGTTGCCCCAGCCAACACCCCCACCGAGATCGCCATTGATTGTTTGGTGGAGCCTCCCCCAACGCGCGGATCGTCGGTTGTTTTGGCAGCACTCACTGTTGTTGGACGTACCACTCGATAATGAGCCCTCCACTCGTACGTCGACGTCGTGTCAGTCGCTGGTTGTTATCCTTAATCGGGTTTTTGGTTGTCGCGATTTTGCTCGTCGTGCTTGCGCCTCGTTTGGGGCTCGTGGCCAACCCGGCGCTGGAGCTTCAGCTTCGAGATCGCGGGACGGTCGTGACCATCGGATCTATCCCACTCGCTCTCAGACGAATCGACGCGCAGCTTGTAGATTATCGCAGTTTTGCGCGAATTCGAAGCGCCGTCGAAGGCAACGATCCCGCGGCGCTCTCCGTCGCAATGCGAGACGCTCGGGTGGATGGGATGCTCGTGCGTACCGATCGGCCCATGGGATCGCCGCGGACTCTTCTCCATGCGCTGACGCGGTATCTCACTGTGGCAAACGTGAGCGCTACCTGGATGGACGGCAGCAGCGTGCTGTACGAGCTGCGCGAACAGCCCACTGTCGCCACTGAAGACGCTGCCAAAATCGTCGAGTGCGTCCGCCTGATGATTCGCGGCGGTGCGGCACCTCCCGAGCGATTGTTTCCTGAGCCGTTGCGTGGAGCGCGCCCAGCAGAGGTGATGGTGGTGATCCGAGACGGGACCGCTCCGATCTTGTGGCGCGCCGTGCGCGGTGGCTCCGTGGCTCGTGCCGTCGTTGACGCTACCTATGCCGTGATCGACCGATGGAACACTCGCCAAGTGCAGTCCTATGGTCCCATCCGCGAGGCCATTCGCAGGATGCCTATCACCGTTGCCATTTTCTATGACAAAGGGACGCTCGACACTCGGGAGCCCGCTTGGATCGACACCACGGTCGATTCGCGCGTGTTTGCAGTGGGCTATGAGCGTCTTGGCCACTGGGAGTACGTGTTGCCCTCGGCGCCAGGAACGCCCGCCCGCCGCACATCCCTCGCGCTTGCGGATTTGGTCCGCGAGCACGACGTGCCACCGCCAGGATTTCAGCGTTCGGATCTCGCTCTGTACCGATTTCGTGCGTTGCAACTTGTCGAAACGACGGCCGAGGGAGCCGTCACGATTCGGGACCCAGACTCGCGAAGCGTTCGCTAGAGCAGGTTGAGCCGACGCTGTCACTCTACGTGTATTTTTGCAGGCGCCTAGCAGACAGCAGAAACGTGCGTGAGGATCAGCTGGGCTTCATCGCCACGATCGCGGAAGATGAGCACGAGCCCAACGATGATGGCGACGACGACCAAAATGGCGAGGGTGATCTTGACCCATGAGTAGGGTGCTTCGCCTTGAATCTCGCCCGTCTGTCCGTTGACCAAGAATCGAAATGGCTTGTCCTGATACCGATATGCGGCGACGTAGACCGGTAGCAGGATGTGCTTGAAGGTCTCTTCAGAAAGCGAGTTTTGCACAGAGAGGCTTCGCACATCATCGCCTCCAACATCCCCACGGCACTTAGACTCTTGTCCGGTTTGAATTGTTTTTTGCGCCTCGGTCCAAGCATTGGGCATGTCGATCGCATAGGACTCGGCGCGCCAGCCCGCGAGATACCCCGGAGCATAGGGTTGAAGTTGTTTGGTGTCAAAAGATGTCAGAGAATTTGCCAGCTTTGGGGGCAGTCCCTTGGACGCACACACCAAGACGTCGTCGTAATGATCCCGGCGATAGCCGCTCGCGGGCTCCCATCGAGTGTGCTGCACTTCGCGCGTCTTGGTGACGGTCTGACCGTCCACCGTCTCTTGGTAAGTTTCAGTGACGTAGTAGTGCCACCCACGCTCGGCATGCCACTGAGAGGCCACGTTGGCGTCGAAGGTCCAGTACGGTACGTACACGCCATAGACCTGCTCGAGCTGCGCCATGTGCTTAAGGTTTGACGGTCGAAACCAAAGCCCTGCGAGCCAGGTTTTGAACAACTCTGCGGCTTTCTCCTTTGGCACTCGAAACGGAACAAGCGTCTCGGGCTGGATGAGATTGGCGTCGGTGGGCGTTTGAATCACGGCGCTTGAAGCGCAGTAGGTGCAGCTCGCCGTGCGCTCATTGGGCGCCAGGCTGACAGTGGCTCCACATTCTTTGCACTGGTAGTTTTGCACCGCCACACCAAGGCCCCTCGCCGCCCGTTGGTAACCCTCACGAATCGGTAGCTCCCGCGGCCCTTGCGCACCTGGCGGAACGGGAACCGCAGTGACGTGCTTACAGTACTTACACTTCAATCCGTTGGCGGTGAC
>JANNCG010001255.1:0-2601 GCA_031386385.1 Myxococcales bacterium | reverse complement strand
CTCGGAGTACGCTGTGGACTTCGCAATTGGTGCGGTGTTGGACAACGGTGGCGGGTTACCAGAACCAGTGCTCACGCGATTTGCTCCAGGAGATGTTGCGTTGAATGCTCTGCTGCCGATGCCCGGCGCGGGCAACTCTTTTGCCCATCGCTTACGGAGTCTAACCTTTCGGCTCTCAGTCCGTGATCGCGCACAAGACCCGGATTTTGGCTGGGTTGCGCGAGCTGCAGCAACGCAACCGCTGGCTCGATTTCGAGTCAACGGCGCGATGCCGGGAGCCGCACGAGTCCGGACCGCCACGATGGAAGTTAGTTTGATCAACATCGCCTCGCGCGGGTTGCGGTAAGCTCCGGCAAGCCTCTTGCATTGAACCATTAGGATTCTCGATGACCCCTCGGCAAAGTAGACAATTTCATTCTCACTCTCGGCGCCAAGTCAGACGCCTGGCCCGTCGCGGCCGTCCAGGAATGGCGATGCTCTTGGTCATGATGTTGATCGTGATGGTCTCAGCAGCGGGCGTTTTTGCGGCAAAGAGCGCATCGTTGGACCTCCGTTCTGCGGGTTTTATGCGGCAAGGCTCACAAACCCAGTACGTGAGTGAGATGGGCCTCATGCTTCCGATGGCCGAAATGCGCCGTTTTTGCAGCGCTTATCTCGGACTGATGTTGCAGCAGCAGCGAGCGGGGGGTGCCGTTGATCCTTGGCTCGAAGAGCGACGGATGGAGTGGCGGTTTGGTGTCGACGATATGCAGCGACCGCCGGCAGGTGGTGGTGCGGCGCCGATCGTATTTCGGCAGCCGGTGGGCGCTGGTGCTGGTCGTGTGCCTGGATCCTACGGTATGGGTTTGGCCGATGCCGCGTTTGATACAAGAGTTCTGGTGCTGGGGAGAATTCCCGGCACGATGTATGGTTTTCCGGTGGATAGCCGAATGAACATGGTTGCGTTTTCGTTTGAGTCACAAGGCCGAATGATGGTCCGTGGTGTCACTGATCCTGCTCGCACAGGAACAGGGACCACTCCGTCTCGTGCAGTGGCTGTCATCCCTTGTGAGCTTTGAAAGGCAGTAACGATACAATGGCTCGTCAGTCAAAAGGTCGTGTGTTTGGTTCTCTCGCTGCGGCGGGAGCTTTGTCGTTGAGTGCTTCGAGTGCGTTCGCACAGTCAGACGTGCGTTTGATTCGTCCCAACGTGTTGCTTCTTGTGGACACCTCGGGGTCCATGGAATGGCGCAACGGGATCGCAAACGATCAGTGCTTCGGCGGCGACGGTGGAAACTGTAACCAATGCAACGCTGGTGGTGTGATGGTCTCGCTCTGCTCTGCGTCATGCCCCGCGGCGCAGGCTCGCAACCGTTGGACAACGGCTGTTGAAGTCCTCACCGGAGACATCGATCAGTTCTCCTGTCGCGAAATCGCACGCGATAATCCCGCTCAATTTCCATACGATTACAACTACACGATCCCGCATCATGAGATCCTCTCGCGCGGCGTGGTGTTGAGCAATCCGCTCGCGTTTCAGCAACCCAACGGTTTGCTCGACACTTACGCTGAGCGATTGCGGTTTGGGTTTATGTCGTTTGATAACGACTACTGCCATGGCCTCACTGCGGATTACGGACAGTTCTCTTATGGTCCCGATCGACAGTATCGCGCTGCGGGCTGCATGTCGCCGCCGGTCACGATGAACCTTGGTGGACGCAGGACGTCTAACGATTTGGCAACCGATCCTGTCCCTGGCGGTTTGATCTCTGTGGGTCCCTCGTCCCTCGATGCCGCTGGGATGGCCCAGGTCAACACACGCATTCAACAGACGATCGTGGGCTATCGTGACTCGATGGGACGCACGGTCCCGGGGATGCGTCCCTTCGGCGGAACGCCCACCTCAGCGCTGCTCGAGGATGCTTACTATTATTGGAACAACAACGCAGATGTTCGCCCGCCGGGCGGCGGAGCTGGGTCGGGAGATCCTTACTTTAACTGCCGTCCCCGGTACAACGTGTTGATCACCGATGGTCGTCCAAACATGGATTTCGGCGTCAGCGATCCTGGCGGGCCGGTCTGCGATCAAGCCGCAGGCCTCTGCCCGTACCAACCGCCGAGCACGACGTCGATGCAGATGGCCGCAAACGGCGCTGGTCAACCAAACGTAAAAACTTGGGTTGTCGCTTTTAATGCCATGGACGCTCAAACTGTTACGACGCTCAACGGCATCGCGACGGCTGGTGGCGGTCGATTGTTAACTGCCAACGACGCTGCGTCACTTCGAACCGCGCTCGACGCTGCCTTCGCGACGTTTTCGCAAGGCACTACGACTCGCACCTCACCGTCCTTCGGAAACTCTTCTGCAGGCGCGATGGTTGGAGCGAACTACCAGTTTAACTCCTCGTTTTCGATCAATCCTGGAGGTCCATGGGAGGGTGTTCTTGAGCGCCGTCGTTCAGTTTGTCAAGGCGCGCCACCCGCTCCTGTCGATCAACCTTTCGACATGACCACGGACGATTTTGGCTCCATGTTGAAGCTGGCGAATCGCAGCGCCGCTGGCCGCGCTTGGGGACCACGTCAGCTGTGGACCTACGCTCCTCCTGTGATCGTGGCGCCAGC
>JANNCG010001249.1:0-6038 GCA_031386385.1 Myxococcales bacterium | reverse complement strand
GCGGCTACGCAGTGCTCAAGATTGCTCAAGAGCCCACGGGCGCGCTGAGCTGCGGTACGCTCGCGACCGTGACACCATTCGCGAACGTGACCTGCTGCGCGAGCATGGCGACTCCGCGGGCGTACTGGTCGCCGTGGCCTTGCACCCGAAGTGTTTGGCCCACCGCGAGACCCTGAGCTGTCGCCGCCCGAGAGAGGTCACGCGAGAACATCACCGAGGTTCCGTCGCTGAGAAGCACACCTCGAACGTGTCCGCGAGGGCCTGCGATCAAGGTCTGCACAGTGCCATTCGCGCTTCGCATGGGGAGCTGCTGCATCCGCGCCATCGCCTGTCCGCGGTGTCCTCTGCCTGCGTGTTGACCGCGCGCAAACCCTCTGCGGCCATGGTGCATTCCGCGCTGCATTCCGCCCTGCATACCCTGCGGTGGTTGTCCCTGTACTCGCGCGAGTGCTCGCGGGTTGGGCTGCGAGATCACCGCGCCGGATGCGTCCATAATCGTCGCCGCCATAATGGTGGTCGGGCTCGCAGTGGACGCGAAACCCTGCGCGCGAATCGCCGAGCCAACGCCGGCCCGAGTGGCGACCGCTTCGCCATCGTGGCCCAGCATCACCACCGCACCGGTGTTGAGCACCAGCGCCCGAACGCGACCCATCGGGCCGAGCACAAAGCGTACGACATTGCCTTGGACGTTCGCTGGAGCAAACTGCACAGGCGCTCGTTGCTGCCTGGGGGCTTGTACAACCGGCTGCGCGACCGGGCCCAGGCCATTCGGAGCAGATTGAGCAAAGGCGCTTCCGCCGATCAACGAGACTGCGAGCGCGACTGCCGCGCCTAGTGTTCGGTGAGTCCATCGAGGTGCTTTGTTTGCGGGTGTTGTGTTCATTCTTAGTTCTCCGTTTCTTCACCCTAAGTCGCGCTCATTGAGCTCAACGAGTCCAAAGACTGGATGTTCGGGTGTCGATACTTTGGGATATTGCGGGAATCATACCAGCCTAAGGCATCTGTTAAGATACGTAAATTGTCTGCAATTTTGCAGGCATTCGTGTGACGTGTCGGCGACTGGCAACTGCACTTGCCATGACAATATGGATGTAGTGACCCGCGAGCGGTTGGTCAGTGATTCACCCGGGAGTCAGTGAAATCACGTTGGTTGTTCTCTCGAGTGTGCGGTACAGTACCTGCCGTACAGTGAGTCCTCTCTGCAAAGGCGTCTTGCGTTCTGCCCTACTCGCGATCACACCCCTCATGGGCGGGGCTCTCGGCTGCGGCAGCAGTGTCGATGTGCCGCCGGTGACCACCCGTGTGTCGCCCCTGAACCGTGATCCGCTCTTATCGTTGCGGTGTCGGCTTGTAGATGTTCCGCATTCAAACGTCGCTCTCAGTCCGAGCGAGAAGGTCCTTGGCGTCGGCGACAGCTCGCATGGGACGTTTTGGGCCAGCAATCAGTGGGTCTACGACGATCGCGGTCGTGTGGCGAATCAGATGCCTTCAATGGAGGCCGTCGCCGCCGTCGGTCCTGTAAAATTACTGACCGTTACCGGTGGACAGCTTCGGATTCACGAGCATTTTTCTGACGCCGGACGCGTGCTTCGGCCGGTCCCCAGTGCGTGTGATCTCAAGATCTTGTCGCACAGCGCCGGAGCGGTTGTCGTCTATCGGCAGGTTCGTGGAGCGTGCACCCCTTTTCAAGGCGGGACAGTCGAGGTGTTAAGTGTTGACCTCTCTGGACAGCGCATTGAGGTGTCTCATCCATTCGGTCTTGGTTTTTTGCGTCGGCTTCGTAGCCGTTGGGACAATGGAAGAGTGATACTCGAAGCGCACCGTCTGGCGGCCCCGGGCACTCTCGACAGCTCATCGGATGACAACGGGTGGCGCTCGCTTGTGCTCAACACCGAGGGCGCTGTGCTGTCGGACACCCAAGCGGTTAATCAAATATGCCCCCTGGTGGGCTGCATGACGCTGAGCTCGCAGGCTCGCCGACCCCTCCGGTTTACCTTGGATAATCGCAGAGTTTTTTGGGAAGTCTCCGCACCCTCTGGATCGTTTAACACCATGGCGACCCACGGTGATCGGGTCCTCGTGGTGATGCGAGTGGCCAACTCAGAAGAGTACAATCTGGTTCTGGTTGACACCGTGCGACGCCGTGCCGAGGCGATCTATAGCGAAACCACTAGATCGCTCATGGAGACGTGGCAAGAGCGAATCTCTGCCGAGTCGCTCACCGTTGTTCGAACCCGTCGTGGCTTTGCGTACTCGGGCGTCAATATGCAAGGTGAGCTTGTGGCCCGCGAGATAGACTGCCTGCAGTAGTATGGCCGAGCGAATGGATGTAAGATAATCTAAAGACTATACATCCTCGATTGCCGCAGCGGTCTCGCTTAGGTTGTGAGCCGGGATCCAACCCATTCGCTCACGCGCGCGTCGATCATCGACCATACAGACGTACTTAATGTGCTCAAGCTCTGGCGCAGGAAAGCTAGACAGCCTCCATCGCCAAGCCGTAGTCAGCGCTCGCTTCGCAAGGCCGCTTGGGAGCGGCAACGACGAGCGTCCCACCGTTGAGATGAGCTTCGAGAGCGAAACTGGTGGCGGACCCGCGATGTTGAAGATGCCTTTGACTCCCGGGTTGAGCGCCATGCGAATGGCGCGGGCCACATCGACGTGGTGAATCACCTGCACCATGGGGTCAAAGCCGAGCAGCGTGGGTACCACGGGCAATCGCAAATAGTTTGAGGGCGCGTTGCGCACGGGCCCCAGGATGTGAACGGGTCGCAAGATCACAGTCTCGGTGCTGGCGTTGCGCCAAAAGAAGCTCTGCGCGAGCATGTCGACGTCAACCAAATCGCGGATCTCGTGAAAGTGTGCGCTGCCCAAAAGCGGTGCATTTTCAGAGAGAAACTGCGCGTTGTCTGGGCTTGGGCCGTAGGCGTTGGCGCTTGAGAGCACCACGAGCTTGGACACCCCGTACTGCTCCATGGATTCGAGCATTTTGCTGAAGGCGACCACATTCCACGCGTGGTGTTCGTCCGAGCTGCTTCGAGGATCGTGCATGATCCCGAGGTGAACCACGGCGCGAATCCCACCCTGCCGCAAGATGTCGCGCATTTTTTTGCGGCGCATGTCGACCTGATAAAACGTCACGTCTTTGGGCCGGTCGACAAAGTCCCGTCGGTCCACCCCGATGACGGAGAACTCTCTGTGAAACATGCGGCAAACCAGCTTGCCGAGGTTTCCCACGATGCCTGTGATGAGCACTGCGCCTTCAGTGTTCACGATCGCTCCGCTACTCGACAAACCGTGCGCCTAAAAAGCTCACGGAGATGCCGGGGTTGTCTTTAAAAAACCTCGCGAGGTCTGTGCGGTCGATAAAAAATGCGCGACCGCTTGCCACCGCGCGAGCCGTTGTTCTCACGGACACGTTGGACCGAATCGCATCAAATTCGCCGATAAACGCGCCAGACTTAAACGGCGCGAGCGCGCCATCCGCGCCCTCGAGCACCACGGAGCCTTCATCAAGAAGCAGCGCGCCAGAGGCGGGGCCTCCAGCGGTCCAAAGCACTTCACCGTCCCGAATCGTGCGTGCCTGCATGTGCGATTGAAGCTGCGTTTTTTGCCGCGACGACAAATTGCTTAGCACGCTGTTCTTATCGAACACCTCCCACGAGCGTTGCTCACGCATCCGGGCGAGGCGCACCAATCGCTCGGGAATATCCGTCCCTCGCAAGAGATACAAAAATCCATAGCGATCGATCTCGAGAAGCACACAATCGGTGCGCGCGATCACGTCTGCCGTGCGTGGCTGGGACAACACAAGCGCGGTCTCGCCAAAGTAGTCGCCAGACTGGTACTGCTTCAGCTCGACGTTTGCCTGAACGACCGCGCAAAGCCCCGAATCAATCACGTAAAACGCCTCGCCCTGCGAGCCTTCTTTAATCACTTTTGTGCCTGCCGGGACACGCAAGACCTTTGCTGCACGAAGCAGCTCTCCACTGCGATCGAGCGGCAATTCGCGAAAAATCTCGACGCCAGCGAGGGTCTCAAGCCAGCCAGCGGCTTCGTCGTTGGGCGTGCTCGCGACATCAATTCGAATGGTGTTTTCAAGTCCCACTCGGGCCATTTTTAAGCCACGATCCTTGGGCAGATCTTTTTCTGCGATGTGCACTAAGAACAGCCGCTCTTTGACCTCATCGGGCAGCTCAGCGAGCACTGCCACTGGCGTGTGCAGTGGTGGGACTCCGGCCTCGTGGATGATCACCGTGTGGTGCCACGGAAAATCAATCAGGTCATCGCGTCGCTCAGTTGAGAGCACGCCGGCGTCGTGGAGGGCGTTGAGTCGGACGGGATCGTAGAGGCAGTCGCCGGAGAATATCAGAGATTTTCCTCCATAAAATACCTCTACCCCCAGCGCCGGGATCGAGTGAAGCGTGTAGAAAAACCACAGCTCACCGCCGTGCACTCTCACGGGAGAGCCAATCGTGACGGGGTTAAACACAAACGTGCGGCGCAGCAGGTCTTCGCCGATGCCAGACAATGCGCCGTATTTTTTGACAAAAGACGCCATCACCGTGGGCGTCGTGTACACGTTGATCCTGCCCTCTTCGAGAATTTTTTGAAACGTCCCCGAGTCATGGTCCGCGTGACAATGTGTGAGGATCACCGCGTCGATCATGCGCGATGGAATCCCGCGTTCGCGCAAGTACTCGGTCGCATCCACGGGAGGATCGACCAAAATTCCGCGTTTGCCGACCCAGATCAACAGCCCGGTAGTTTTGCCCGCAGGGTCAAACCCGTGGCTTGAGCCAAGCACGGTCAGGCCAAACTCCGGAGGATCAAAGGGTGCAATTTCGCTCATGGATGAGCGTACCCTTGGCGAAAGGTCTAAGCGGTTTGGGGTTCGGGCAATCTCGACACCCCCATCAACAACAACAAACTCGTTGCCGTCACGTCGGACTGAGCAGTCAGGGCTGATGGCGCAGACCCCGTGATCGTCGAAGTGCAAAAACTCAATCAGCAGCGGAATATCCAGGCGATTTCCGTCCGGCATCCGGCGAAAATGGTGGCTCTCTTTCGTGAAGTCCGGACGCATCGCGAGCGGATAGTCCACAGCATACTCACTCTCGCTCGGAAGAATGGATGGTCCGAAGAGCGCCTCTTCAAACACTGCACGAATCCGTCGCTCCATCTCTGGCGAGTCGACCAAAAGACGGATCTTTCGCTTCATCGCGAAGTAGTTAAAGTACGCAGGAAACTCGCACTCTGCCACGTTCACGCCCCGACGACGATCAAAGAGCTCTTTCGGCAAAACAAAGAGCGTGGGGACTTGTAGACCCATCGACATAGAGTCTTTGATGGTCTCGGGGGGCAGCCCTACTTGCACAGGACCCGCAGAGGTTTGGACGTACCAACCTCCACGCGAAAGCGTAATGACCGCATCGTTCACGACCGCGACGATATCACGCTTGTGCGATAGACAAGCGACACAACCTTCGGAGGTCCCTCGCAAATTGGCGATCCATCGTCGGTACTTTGCCACAGCACCAAATCCTGCCTGGCAAATCCTGGTCAGTTCTGTTAACAGTCGCTTTGCCTAATTACTGTGCGAACTTAGGAGCGGACACTCAATCACTCAACAAAGGCGCGCGGATGGTTTTCGGACGAGAGTTGAAGTTTGCATGCCAAAGATGACTGCGTTTCAGACGATGCAAGAGTTCTTGCGAAGCCTTTCTGCGACGGATCGCTCGTTTGTCCGTGCGCAGCTTATTCTTAAGCTCGACGTCGACCCTGAGCTCATCTTGCCCACGGACGAGGACGAGACGCTCTTGGCTGCGGTGCAGAAAGCGATCGACGAGATCGCAACGGATCTTCGGCGAACCATTTGACGCTCGGGGTCGATGGCACGCAACTCGGCGACGACCGGTGGATTTTCAGCGCTGAAAAAGCCCAACAGCTGAAAGGGATCTCCGTTGCGGGGATTATTTTTCGAGCCGTGCGCGCTTGGGAATCACGACGATCCCATCTTCGGTCACAGTGAACCGCTT
>JANNCG010001230.1:0-7565 GCA_031386385.1 Myxococcales bacterium | reverse complement strand
GACCGTTCGGCGATGACGGAGGTCGCGCTCGCGGTCGAGCACCCAGGTCGTCCAGTAGAAGAGCTTACAATTCGAGCAGATGCACTCTATAACGGGCGCTGAATTTTAGCTATGAGACCGACGAAATATTTACGGTTCTTTTCCCTGTTGGCCGGCAGCTTGTTGAGTGCTTTCTCGCTCACTCCTCGCGAAGGGCTCGCGCAGACTTCGGGCCCGCAAGAGCCTCGGATTGATGTCCAAACTTTTTGGCCAACCGCTGGACCAACGCCCACTGTGGCGCTGCGTTCGACGGATATTCTTGAGCACTTGGGTTTTGGGTTTACGCTGTTCGCCAATCACAGCGTTCGTCCCTTAGTGTATCAAGCAGTGAACAATCCGCAGAGCGTTCGATTTGGCATCGATCAGCTCTTCACTGTGGATTTTTTGTGGTCGTTCGCGTTGTTTGATCGGCTCCAGATCATGGCCGCGCTCCCCATGGTGGTCGCGCAGTCCGGCGAAGGGATCACGCCCATCGCAAACAACGGACCCAGCGGAGGACTGAGCCTTGTGGCCCTTCGCGACGCCCGTCTTGACGTTGGCTTTCAAGTGCTCCGTCGGGCGCGAAGAACCTTCGCAGACGGCGTTGGATTCCGCGTTGATTTTGGCGTGACGCTACCCATCGGCGATGCCAGATTTCAGGGCGCGGCGACGGCGCAGCTCCGACCCATGCTCGTAGGGGACTTTCAATACGCAGGGTTTTCGGTGACGGCGAATGTCGGCGCTCGCGTGGGATTTGAGGGCCGCTCGTACGCATTTGCGTGGTTTGGTTCGCGTCTTGAGACAAGCCTTGGGCTTGCGTATCGACCCCGGGCGCTCTCACGTCTTTCGATCGCGGCGGATGGGCAGCTGCTTATCCCGCTGGACGGTCCTCCATCTCCGCTCGCTGGCGAGATTGCGTCGACGGCCCAATTGCAGGCAGAGCTGTTTGCTGGAGTAAAATACGCAGTGGATCGCGGCCGTGATGTCGATGTCTTTGTTGGCGCAGGGATCCCGCTGAGCAGCGCGGTGGGTGTGCCGTTGGTACGCGGGTTATTGGGTTTATCTTATACACCTCGCGGGATCGATGATGACGGAGATCTTGTCCGGGACGCTGTAGACCAATGCCCGAATCAACCGGAGGATCGAGATGGCTTTCGCGACAATGATGGCTGTCCCGACCTCGACAACGACGCTGATTTGATCCCCGATGACCGTGACCGTTGTCCCAACGTCGCTGAAGACGTTGACAATTTTGAAGATACGGATGGTTGCCCAGAGCCGGACAACGATCAAGACGGCGTGAACGATCCCGAGGATCGCTGTGCGGATGAGTCTGCGGGAGATCATCCAGACCCGGACCTGCGCGGATGTCCGATCCGAGATCGAGACCGAGACGAAGTGCTTGACGAAGATGACCGTTGTCCGGACGAAGCGGTGGGCACCCGCGCAGACCCGGACCGGAGAGGTTGCCCTCTTCCTGATCGTGACCAGGACGGTGTCGGTGATGCCGACGACGCTTGTCCCAGCGATCCGCACGGTGACATGCACGACCGGTTTCGCGCGGGCTGTCCTGAACCCGATCGTGACCACGACGGTGTGCTGAACGAAATTGATCAGTGCTTGAATCAAGCAGAGACCATCAATGGCATCACGGACGCGGATGGCTGTCCCGATGCCGGCGAAGAGTTGGTTACGCTTGGACGGGCTGCGTTGTTGTTTAACAACGTCTTGCGGATTAGCGCTACGGCTCGTCGACTGACGCCTGCTCAAGTCGCAGTGCTCACACAAGCTGCGAGCAAGCTGAAGACTCTCGGACCCGAGCTGGGCTCTGTGGTGGTTGCCGTTGTTCCGGCGCGATCAAGTCGCGGTGAAATGAACGCGCTCCGTCAGGCGAATCTGGTTGTCGACGCGCTCGTGGCGGCTGGACTGTCCCGAAATCTGGTGCAGACTCGCGCCGCAGCGCTCACTGCTACCGCCGCGCCGGCGGGAGAACTGCGAATCAGCATCTCGCGCAACCCGCCTCTTGTGCGATGATCGGCAGCTTTTAGATGCGGAATTTTTCGAGCGCTTTCAAGGTCGGTCTCCTCGTGTTAGCCGCGATCATCGGCGCGACGGTGTTGTACCGGCTGATCGTTCAGCGCGGGTCAGCAGGCGGCGGGTACCACGTCTATGCGTTGTTTCGTGACGCTTCGGGGCTGGTTCCTCGGTCTCGCGTGACGATGGCGGGGATCCCGATTGGCCGAATTGAGGGCATTCGCTTGCAGGAGGGAATGGCTCGGGTCGACCTCATGGTGAACCGCGATATCGAACTGTTCGATGACGCAACCGTGTCGCGCAAAGCCTCTTCGCTGCTTGGCGAGTTTCTTCTCGTGCTTACGCCTGGCACTACGGGCCTTAGACGGATCGGTGAGGGCGAGCGAATTCGCGTTCTTCAAGAGGGTGCCACGACGGATGATATCCTGCAAAACGTCAGCGCGATTACACGCCGGGTCCGCGATGTCACGGACCGACTCGGGGACGTGCTGGGCAACGATGAAGGTCGCCGCCAGCTCGCAGAAGCGCTTCGAAATCTAACGGAGACTACCCAAGAAATTAACCGGCTTGTGCACGCCAACAGCGAAGCGCTGACGCACACGATTCGCAACGTGGATCACATCACCACAGAAGCGGACCCCCGCGTTCGCCGACTATTGGACAACCTTGACCGCGCGTCTGCACGGGTGGACACAATCCTTGCAGAAAATCAGCCGAACATCAACGACACGATCCGCAACGTCCAAGAGACTGTGCGAAATACCAACGCCGCGTCGCGAGACCTTCGCGAGGCGGTTAGCAACGTGAACAGCATCACTGCTGGGATTGATCGAGGCGAAGGAACCGTCGGGCGGCTCGTCCGTGACGATCATCTGATCAACGAGGTCGAAGGCGTTGCAGAGGGCATCAACGATCTGGTGTCCCCTATTGCACGACTTCAGACCATCGTCGCGATGCGAGCTGAGTATAACTTTGTTGCGAATGGATTTAAGAGCTACCTGGAGTTTCGGCTTCAGCCTCGCGAAGACCGATTTGTGATGTTGCAACTGGTGGATGATCCACGCGGCCTCGTGGACCGTCGCTCGGTCATCCGCACAAGCACAAACCCAGCAGACCCAGCGATGTGGCGTGAGACCACCGAGACCACCAGCCGTGGAGTGCGGTTTTCGCTGCAATTTGCACGTCGTTTTGGGCCAGCCACCTTTCGTTTTGGTATTCTTGAGAGCACCGGAGGCCTCGGAATGGACCTCAACCTGCTCCGCGACCGGTTCGAGCTTCGTACCGACATGTTCGATTTTTCTAGTTCTCAACTTCCGAGGCTGCGCGTGATGGCAGCTTACGCATTTTTACAAAGGGTGTATGTTCTGGGTGGTGTTGACGACGTTCTCAATCCACAAAGAACCGACGTTTTTCTCGGTGCCCAGCTGCGGTTTCGGGATGAAGATCTCCGAACAATTCTTCTCTTTGCGGGGAGCGCACTCACCGGGGCAGCACGATAGCGATCCAGCTAAAGGACAGCGAACATGCAAGGTCTGAGCGTAAAAATTCTTGATCGTTTGTTGGGTCGCGAGATGTTTGCTCTCGCGGCAGATAGCATTTTCTTCGCACCGGATGTGATCGATCAGTCGGTCGGATCGTCTGTGCAGCTTACAATCACGCATCGCGCGCTGAAGACGCCAATCTTTCTCGAGGCATTGACCGCGTGGCGCCGTGTGGCGACGACCCCTGCGGGTCGCAAAGGGACGGGGTTTCGCATCATGTCGCATCACCTTGATCGCTTTCATTTTCTTAAGCGCTGCGAAGCACGCGAGTCGATCATGGATTTGCGGTCGCACGTGCGGTTTCCGTCTTGCGAAAAGGTGATCGTATTGCTTGGGCCAGTGAAGCGATCGACGTCGCGCTTTGTGCACGGGACGCTCAGCGACCTGAGCGTCGAGGGGTCACTGCTCACCACGGCGTCGCCCATCGATCTTCACGAATCGGAGCTCTCGGTCGAGCTTAGCACCGCGCCGGGGTTGCCCGTTCGGGGTCTGATCGCTTGGCGCATGGGCGGACGCACCGGAATCAAACTCGCTGGTAATTCGCCCGACACACTCGCCGCATGGCGTAAGCTCATCGATCGCGTGGGACACTCAGCGACGCCCTGAATCAGTTCGCACTCCGGCATCACTCACTGCTACTGCTGGACCGTCTAGTGCCGTGAGGTTAGCCCGCGCACGGGCGTCGCTCGGGTCAATCTGGAGAGCCCGCTCAAGCGCAGCGCGAGCCGCAGAGCGATCACCACGGTGAACAAGGACAGTGGCAAGGTTGTTCCATGCAGCACCGCATTGCGGACCAAGCTGCGTCGCGCGTTGAAGCTCTGCGTATGCGTCATCAAACCGGCGCACTGTCGTGAGCGCATATCCAAGGTTGGCCCTTAGCAGCGGCTCACCCGGAGAGAGTCTTACTGCTTCGCCGAACGACATTACCGCCGCATCTGGCTGCGAAGCCGCGAGCAGCGCGGCTCCTAGATCTGATTGATGTTGTGCGACGCTCGGTGCCACTCGCACCGCCTCGCGAAACGCCTCGACGGCTAACGCTGCCTGCCCACGCGCCAGCCGGACCGCGCCGAGATTCGACCACGGAACCGCTTCGGTCGGTACCAGTCTGGTGGCGATCACGAGCGCACGTTCTGCCTCAGGAAGCCGGCGGAGGGCGACCAACACCATCGCGAGATCGTTGAATGTTTGTGAGTCATTTGACAGGGACTGCGTCGCCTGCGCCAACGCCACGGCCGCAGAGTCGAGTTGGTTCAGAACCATCGCGAGTCTGCCTCGAAGCAGCCACATTGCGCCATCGTCCCGGTGCGCATCAGTCCACAGTCCGAGCTCGTCGGACAAGCGTGCGAGATCTCGTTGTTGTGCGCTTGGCAGGATGCGGGCGGAGTCAGGCTCAAGCAACGGAGAGACGGCTGCAAATCGGGCCTCCCACCGAGCGCGTTTCACCGTCGCGAGATTCTGCTGCGGTGCTCGAAGTCTCTGCAACGCGCGAAGACATTCGGCGGGCGCAGAACTTGAGCATATCGTGAGCGCTCTGGTGACGGCATCGGGGAGTCGTGGTCGGGCTTGCCCGAGGGCGACCGGAGTCGAAACCGAGAACAGGGCGCTTACAAAAACACCCACCGCGACCTTCAAGATCGGCGCGCAGTGTTCGGAACGACGGGGCAACTTGTACAAACTTGGCTCTCTACTGGAATAGCGCGAATTGGTGTGAACTGAAAACTGTCTCCGAAGGCGTATGCACTGGACGGATGTTCTCTCTCTCGGGCAAGGTTGCCCGAAGTCAACGGTATGGAAAAAACGGTGCTCCGCGGTGCACGAACTCACAATCTTCGAGGGGTCAACCTAACACTGGAGCCGGGCACGTTTGTGGTCCTCGCCGGTGTGTCGGGCTCGGGCAAATCCTCGCTTGCGATGGACACGCTGTACGCTGAAGGGCAGCGCCGGTTCGTTGAGTCGTTTAGTGCGTACGCGAGACAATTTTTGGAGCGCCGAGACAGACCTCCCGTCGATTCGCTCGACCCAGTCCCAGCGGCCATTGCCGTGGACCGAGGGGCTATTGTTCGAACATCGCGCTCAACCGTTGGCACGATGACCGAGCTGCAAGACTACCTTCGGTTGCTCTGGGCACAGGTAAGCACCGTGGTGTGCCCCACGTGCGGCAACGCCGCAGTGCGTGCGTCCGTGCGAACGCTCGCTGACAGCCTCTTGGATGCGAAAGAACTGCAGAATAAGAGGGCGATCGTGACTTACATGCTGCCCGTACCCGACGCAGAAGGGTGGATTTCGATCCGCGAACAGCTGATCGCGCAAGGGTATCGCAGGCTCTGGATTGGTGACGAACAGCGTGAAATTGATTCAGTTCGACCGAGCGAAACGACCCCGCACATTGAGGTGATTGTTGACAGGTTGGTTCTGAAAATTTCCGACAGGACTCGCGTGACCGAAGCGCTGAATGCCGCGATGGAGCGTGGAGCGAGGGGATGCATTCGTGTCGAAGACAGTCCTCCACGAAAGTGGGCCAAAGGGCTGTGGTGTCTCGATTGCGACCGGGAATTCAAAGAGCCAACGCCGTCGTTTTTCAGCTTTCAATCCCCCGTCGGTGCCTGCGGAAGTTGTCGAGGATTTGGCCGTGTCATTGAGTTGGATTGGGAGCGTGTCATCCCGAATCCCGTCCTGTCCCTTTCGCAGGGAGCACTCAAAGCGTGGATGGGCACCAAAGCGACTTGGGAGCGTGAGCAGCTCGCGAAGGTTTGCAAGAGTGAGGGGATCTCGATGATCGCGCCGTGGTCTTCTCTCTCCGAAGCGCAGCAGCAGATCATTAAGTTTGGAAAAGGAAAATTTCTCGGCGTAAAGGGTTGGTTCGATTGGCTTGAAGAGCGGACGTACAAGATGCATGTTCGCGTGTTTCTCTCGCGATTTCGCAAGTACGAGACATGCGCGGTGTGTGCGGGATCACGGCTGCGAGCAGAGGTCGCCCAGTACCGAGTGGCTGAGATGTCTTTGGCCGAAGCCGGCAAAGCAAGCGTCTCGGTGTTGCGTGATCGTTTGCAGCGCGTTCTATGTCCAGATGACGGGACTCAACGTGTCCTCAATGAATGCGCGGCCAGACTTGGTTATCTTCAGGACGTGGGTCTCGGCTATCTTACGCTTGAGCGCTCGTGTCGCACTCTCTCGGGAGGAGAGGTTCAACGAGTATCACTCACCGCTGCGCTAGGAACAGCGCTTACCGGTACTTTGATGGTGTTGGACGAGCCCACCGTGGGTCTGCACCCCCGTGACGCGAAGCGGCTCGTTGGCATTGCGAAATCCCTCGCGCAGCTCGGCAACACCGCGCTCGTTGTTGAGCACGATCCCACGGTCATTGCGAGCGCTGACCGAGTCATTGAGATGGGACCCGGTGCAGGGGTGCTTGGCGGCCAAGTTGTCTTTGATGGGACTCCCGGGGACCTGCAAAAAGGGAGCACTCCGACGGCGGTGGCGCTGCGGTCGACAGGTCGTGTGACGGCGGCGCGAAGGACAGCGTCGAACTGGCTCACGCTGCACGGCGCGAAGGGGCATAATTTGAAAGGAATCACCGTGCGGTTTCCGCTTGGCGTGTTTTCTTGTGTAACCGGTGTCTCTGGCTCGGGCAAGAGCACGCTGGTCAGCAAGACTCTCGCTCCGGCGGTTGCGCGAATGCTCGGAACCGACTGGGCCGCCGCTCCACTGCCGTTCACGGGGCTTGATGGGATTCAATCTCTTCGCAGTCTCACCTACGTCGATCAGTCTCCGTTGAGCCGAACGTCGCGCGGAAACATCGCGACCTTCAGCGGCGCGTGGGACTCAATTCGTCAGCAATTTGCCTCACTCTCCGAGGCCGTGCAGCGCGGGTATACCCCCTCCATTTTTAGCTTCAATGTGGATGGAGGCCGCTGTCCAAGCTGCAAGGGCGAGGGCTTTGAGACCGTCGAAATGCAGTTCTTGGCGGACGTT
>JANNCG010001226.1:0-3635 GCA_031386385.1 Myxococcales bacterium | reverse complement strand
CACGTCCGCCACCACCAGCTGCTCCATCGCGTTTAACGGTATCCCGCCCCGCTCATGTGCAAACGCACGGTCGAGCGCATACGTCGGCTGATGCAACGGCATTGCTCGGGTCGCGTTCGCCACCGCAGTGTCGTTGATCGTGCTCTCGTGAATGAGCAGTCCAAGATTGCCGAGAAACACATTTCCCGGGTAATTTTCTAGCAACTCATCACTGTGCTGGCTGACCCAATACCAAGCCTGTCCAGCACTCAACACCCCTCCACCCCCTTCGATGTACCGTCGAAGCGCGTCGCCTCCGGGCGGGGTCGCGTAGTTTTGCGTGACCCACACATCCACCGGATTTGCCGCAAGGGCATCCACCGGCACGGTCGTCACTGTGATCCCACGACCCATCAGGTATGCGCGAAGTCCTGCAAAATTGTGTGCAGGATCTAAGCCCACTCGAAACATCGCGCGGCCGCCAGCGGCCCACTGAAGGGACGAGTACACCAGCGCGCCAACATCATTCATCGCCGTCAGCGCCGCCGCTCCCAAGAGCGCCTCGTGCCCGAAGGTGATCACACGCCCTCGTCCCACACGCGCGAAAGCGCTCGTCGCACGGTTCTGCGCGTTGGCTCCAATATATAATGGACAAGCGTTATCACCGTGAGCCACAACGGACGACCAGAGCGCGCCGGGAGTCGCAAATCGCGTCATTCCGGCGGGGATAATCGCAGCAGAATCGACCTCGCAGCGTAGTCGGCACACCGACGCTGAGCCTGCGCGCGGGACACAGCTCCACTCGGCCTCGGGTCCACACTCGCCGTTGTTCACTGCACAATCGCGGGTCGAGACGCACCCTCCGCCTTGCCGCGTCGTCCCCATCGGACAGTCGGTCGGGCTATCCGCGCCAAAGGTGTCCTGCACCGAGGGGACATCCATCACAGCAGCATCGATACTTGATCGAACGTCCACAACCGATGAGTCTCCGCCGTCTGGAGTCTCTGGTGGCATTGCGCACGCAACACCTGAAAACACGAGCGCTACACAAATCGTCTTCATCAGTTGTGCACTATCCAGCAGGTTTGCACAAAAACGCAATGCTGGACTCCATTTGTGCTAAAAACATCTCTCAAGGTTATGCGCGCTCACCACACTCTGGCGGTCACTCTCGTCGCGCTGAGCACACTGTGTGCAGCGCCTGAATCGCATGCTGTTTCACCTCCAAGCGAGCCACAACGGCCACGTGCCGTGGGTGTCGGAACGGCGATCGGTGGAGGCTTCTCGTACAACGTCATCCCCTCACTTGATCCGGTGCGAATCGCGCTGGGACCACAGGCGGATTTTTTGAATTTAGAGCTGCGATTCTTTCTGAATCACGGCGCTTCGATCGATTTTTATTCTCAGCTCGGCAACACCCTCGCAAGCACAATCGCGGCAGCCGTGAGCACAGACCCCTCCCAGCCTGGAGCGCTTGTATTTGCGAGCTTGGGAGGCCTGTACAACTTCAACGTACCGCTGGACGCACGAAGAGGCAGACTGTTTTTGCTCCTCGCTCCGGGCCTCGAAGTGGCGGGCGATCTGGGCGCCGGAGGCAGCTATACGCGCACACGACCTATCAAGGTTGCGCTGCGAATTCCCTTTCGGTTTGGGGTTGAGTGGCTTTTGGGGTATCGACGTACGGTAGGGTTGCAGCTCATGACCCGGACGTCTTTTGAGGCCATTGGCTATTCGAGCCACAACGGACAAGACGTGTTCTCTCCTGGGATGTCCGCGCTGCTTGAGCTAGGGCTTATCTTTTACTAGACCCGTCGGGACCGCTTGAGAGGTATCCTTCAACGCGGTGACTCCAATACGCTCGTCTTCAGCCGTCACGCTGTACGCCCACCGCGGAGCGGCAACAGAGTGCCCTGAAAATACTCTTGTATCCTTTCGTGAAGCCCTGAGCGTTGGGGCCACCGCCCTTGAGCTAGATGTGCACATCACGAGCGATCAGGTAGTTGTGGTCTCGCATGATCCGAGCGGTGAGCGAGCCGCAGCAAAGCACAAGTCCATCAGCGAGTGCACTTTCGACGAGCTTCAGACTTGGGATGTGGGGTGGGGATTTGAGGGGCCCGAGAGCACACGGCCGTTTGCCAATAAAGGCATCACGATCCCCACGTTTGAGTCGGTGATCGAGGCTTTTCCAGAGGTGTTGTTAAACGTGGATTTGAAGGTTCCAATCGCGCCGCAAGTGGTCTCGCTGATCCACAAACTCAACGCCCATGATCGGATTTGCCTCGCGAGCTTTCAGCGCTCAACCCTCGATCACGTCCGTGAGCTGGGCTATCGAGGCGCGACTTCGCTGGCACAAAACGAGGTGATTCAGCTGATGTTGGTGCCTAAGATTTTTCAGCGTGGACGTTTGAAGCCCAAGGGACAGGTAGCTCAGCTTCCGCTTTGGTTGCTGCGGCCATCCGTGGTGCGCCGCTGTCACGCACTCGGCTTGCGAGTGGACGTGTGGACCGTGAACGAGCCCTCAGATGCCAAGCGACTGCTAGCTATGGGCGTCAACGGCATCATGACGGACGACCCCCGACGCATCGCCCCCATCGTCGCTGAGTGGAACCAAAAGCTCCCTCTGTAGCCCGCTCAGCCGGGGCCGCAAAACGGCAGCCACTCAATCCGCGCCATCAGATCCATTTGCACAATCCCGCAGACGTCTGCACACAGCTCAACGCGTGCTCCATTGCGATAAAATCCTCGCATCGCACCACAGTCCGCCATGTCTCGCGATTGATCGTAGGTGCGCATCATCCCATCCGAAGTCGTCACGCGCATCCGCAGTTGATACTCGGCACCCATTGGCAAAGGGTATGCAAATGAGCAGGGGATTCGTGACACGCGAACTGACCCGTCTGCAATGGCTGAGAACACGTTGGTGTATCCAGCATAGTCGCACACGGGATAGCGCAAGCCGCCAGAGAGCTTCGCGAGCTCTTGAAAGCCAACGCCTGTACCAACACTTAACCCCGGGGCGTTGCAGCGCGTCGCGATCAGCGGAGCCGCCGGGGGCCATGGAACATTCGCTGGCATATTTGCACCAAATCCGGCGAGCGAGTGAAACGAATAGTTGCGCATCGCGGCGGTGCCAAATTGTGCGGGATACATCATGAGCAGGTTGCTATCAAACCCCGTCCCTGCCCCCGCGCCCTGTCCCGACGATGCATCCGTCGCATGGACAAACATCTTGTACGAGGTCATTCGCAGACTTGGAATGACCATTGGCATAGCGCCCAACAGTGTTGTCAGCGCCTGCCCACTCCCGCTCCCCACGTTGAGAACTTGCACTTTCGGGTTCATCAAAATCGCCGGAGCCAGCGTGAGGCCTTGCGTCAGAATGATGAGCTTGTAGTCCACCATCGCGGCTTCAAGTGGCATCAAGAGATTGCCGTTGATCACGGCAGCGATCCCAGCGCGCGCAGCACGCATTGAGTCCGAACTGTCGATCAACATGATGATATCCACCGGTCGACGATCCACAGTGGCCATCATTGTGGGCGGCGCAGCGCACTGCGCATCTGCAACAACACGCTCGCTCGCGACCACGTCGACCAGTGCACTTGGGACATCCACTCCAATGCTTGCGTCCATCCCTCCACCATCACGACGGCACC
>JANNCG010001197.1:0-12820 GCA_031386385.1 Myxococcales bacterium | reverse complement strand
CTCACCGCCGATGAGCACGCGCCCAATATGCACGGGGGCGAAGAGCTCGAAGAGCGCGCGGCCAAGCTCAATCGATCGCTCACGAGCATCTCGCTCAAATTTGTCGACGCCTCGCGGAGGGCTGAGATCGTTGAGCAGTATGTCCTGGATTTAGCCGCGTTAAGTGAGTCCATCGCGACCGCGTGTGGCCCCGTGTGTGGGCCCGTGGTCCGCGCGACGCTTGCTCATTCATTAGTCGCGATACGCGGACAAGCCGCGATGATCGCCGCAGCGCGTGACGAGAGCGTGCGGTTTATTGGCAGGCTTCGTGTGTTAGGCCCCCTGGGGTCTTCTGCCGAAGGTGGAATGGCCAGCACGTGGATGGCAGAAGGCCCCGCCCCAGGCAAGCGCGTGGTGGTGAAGCTGTTGCCGTGGGATCGCTACAGTGGGCTCAACGCAGACGCAGCACGCAAGATGTTTGAGGGCGAGATGGCCATGCTCGCGGGCGTGGTGCATCCCAACGTGGTGTCCTTGGTGGACGCGGGTTTTGTGGATGAGGGAGCGTACATCGCGGTCGAGCTGATTCCCGGGGCATCGCTTGAGACGATCCTGCGGTCTGTCGGGGCAATTGACCTGCGATTTCTCGGGCTAATTCTTCGCGATGCTGCACGAGGTTTAGCGCACTTGCATGGGCGCGGGATTGTTCATCGAGACATTAAGCCCGGCAATATTATGGTCCAGCTTGACGGGCTTGAGGGTGACCTGACCGAGCAGAGCTTGGCCAACTCGACCTTTGTTCGCGCAGTGATCATTGACCTGGGAATCTCAACAGAGGTCTCGTCCGCAACGCCCGAAGAGTCCCCCGATGGCGTGCTCATTGGGACCCCCGGCTACCTCGCCCCCGAGATCGCGCGCGGACTTGGAACCATCTCTGCAGGACTTGACGTCTATGCGCTCGCGGTCGTGGCGTACGAAGCGCTCACCAACAACAACCCCTACACCGAAGACTGCGAAGAGCTCACCACAGTCTTGGTGCGCCACGGGACCATGCATCTCCCGGTCGAAAACCTCCCGCAGATCGCGCTGGATAAGCCAGCGTTTGTGCAGCTACTCTCAGACGCCGCGTCTCTTGATCCGCAAAACCGGCCGTCCATGCGAGATTTTTTGCAACGCTTGGGTGGGGCTCTTAGATAAACTCGAAATATTACTCAATATGAATAATTATTTAAAAAATATATCGCTTGTCTTTTTCGCGCTGTCTTCTATTGCGGGCTGCTCTCCCTCCGGTGCCGAGGGCGTCGTCCGGTGGAACTACCGCTCCTGCATGACCATCGCCGACGCCGCTCCGGTGGCTGTTGACGCCAGTGCGGACGGAGGGGGTGAGGCGGGGGCGCCAGCGCCGATCATGCCATCTTGTGAGCCTCCACGGTCTCAAGTGGCCAACACAGCGTCGCCTACTCCGCGGCCTAATCCGCTGGTGTTGCGGTGCTTTTCAGCCGTCACGGGCGTCGCTCCAAACCTCACCATAAGTGTTGGCTTTCTCGCCAAAGACGCCAACGGAAACCTCCTTGAGCTGGGTGCCAGCAACGCCAACGCCGTCGCTGCAACGGCCGTGGGGTCTATGGTCGCGAGCTGCAACGTGCGAATCACCGACGGGATGCGCACCGGGACGGGTCAATGCGGGATGGGCTGCACCGTGATGATCACCGCGTACGACACCACCGCGAGCACCATTTCGGGCTCCATTCGCTGTGATCAAATCACCGAAATGGGCACAGACCGCTACTGGACTGTTCGCAACGCTGAAGGGGTCCCGTCCATGAGCGCCGATTTTAGCCTCACCAAGTGCGAGCCCGCGATGGGCTTCACTCGCTAATTCCCCCGCAACGCTCGCTTGCCCTAAGCGACCATAGAGCGAAGCGCGATGGCGGCGGTGGTCAAAAACAGCACGGCTCCAATGAGCATCGTCATGAAGGCAACCTGTGGCTTACGATCAACAAATCGGCCAAATTCTCGGCTCATTCGCTTTGTCATTCCGATCGCGCAGTGGACTTGAAAGCGTCCTTCGATGGCGGCTTGAAGGGCCTCATCGAGCTGCGCCACAGTTTGAAAACGATCCTTTGGATCCTTCTGAAGTCCTTGGCGACAGATATACAAGTACTCAATGGGCGGTGGGCCCAGCGCTGAGTCACTAAAAAATGGAAACGCGCAGGCATCATCCGCGGACTCTTCCATCACCGCGTGAAGCATAGATGTGATGCTCTGTTTGTCGTGGAGGTAGTGCTTCAAGCCCAACAGCTCGTGAAGCATTACCACGGCAGAGTACAGATCCGAGCGCTCATCAATCAGATCGATACGACCTCGTGCTTGCTCTGGGGCCATATACGCAGGAGTCCCGAGCAGCGAGCCGTGCCTTGTGGTGAACATCCGCTCTTTGGCTGTCATGGTCTCTGCTGCTTTGTCATCTTTGGCGGCATCACCTTGAATTTCACGCCTGTTTTTCAGTGGTTTTGCGATGCCCCAGTCCATCAAGACCACCTCACCAAACTTGCCGACCATCACGTTGGCGGGCTTCAAATCGCGATGCACGATCCCGTGCGCGTGCGCATATTGCAGCGCGTGAAGGACGCCAATAAAGAGCTCAACGCGGGCCTCAATGGTGTACTTGCGGACGTACTCAGGGTCCTTGGCTTGAAGCTTCTCGATGATGTTTTCGATCGTCTCGCCCTCGACGTACTTCATCACGAAGAAGTACCGGCCTTCTTCGTCAATTCCCACGTCGTGAATGGGGACAATGTTTGGGTGCTCGAGCTGACCGACCACGTGGACCTCGTCGACAAAGCGCGCCATCCCCGTTGAGGTGAGCGATCCGGGGTGCAAGCGCTTGAGCGCTACGTTGCGCCCAATGTCTTCATCCAGCGCAAGGGTCACCTCGCCCATCCCACCTTCACCAAGCTTCTTCAGCTGCGCATATCGTACGCGATTACGCGGAACAAGCGTCACCGTCGTCCCATCATCTTCGATGGAGGGCAGGACAGTTGAAGACTTCGGAACCGCCGTCGCGCTGGCGGCCATAGTGGCCACTGCATGCTCAGCCCCCTCGGCGGCGAGTGTCTGAGCCAGGGCATTGCCTGCGGCGTTTAACTCAACTGCGGTAGCCACCACTGCGGTGCTTCGGACTGCGGGGCTCACGCTTTGTTCGTAGCCCACCGTTTGTGTGACAACTTTGCTTTCGTTCACTGTGTACTCACTCCAGAGAGAGCACGACAATAGAGTGTTCTACGCAAATCCGACAGTGCTTGAAGTGCGAAGTACTGTGAACAATTGGCTCATGGCTAGTAAAGTTGCGCTTCGGCGCAATGAGCCCTCACTGCGTCGGCATACTTCTCGCACACTCCGCTCAATTACCTCAGTTATGCACGTACAAAACGCACGAAGATTGTTTGCTCTGACCGCAGCCGGTGTCGCGAGCTTGGCTCAAAGCTCTGTTTTTGCGCAGGCGGTTCCGCCGACGGGGTCAGCGGCGATCACGGTTGAGACGGGGTCTGTGACAATGACACCCGTCAGTACGAGCTCGGTGAGCGTGGGTGCCAACGGAGGTTCAGCTGCAAGTTCAAGTGCCAGCGCGACTGCCAGCGCAACCGTTGGAGTTTCTGTCTCGCAGCAAGCGCGCGACGAGGTTGGGGCGGCGCTGCAGAGGATTCCACTGCGGTTCGGAGTGCATGGATCTGTGGGATGGACGAGCTCTCTTGATCGCCCCGCGCTCGACGGCTACGCGATCGAAGCTGGCGGTTCGCTGGGTGTTTGGGCCCTCCCGTGGCTAGCCATTGAAGCTCGGGGGACCTACCTGAGCCTCACGCATCGCATCCGTGACGCCAACGGTGATGGCCGCGCGGATGTGGGCTCAACCGCACTTGAAGGGCTGTTGCTCGGCGCTCAGGTCCGTTTTCGGCTGCTCGAAGACGAGCTGCGAGCCCGTCGCGCTTGGTCTTTTGCTCTCGGTGGTGGAGCACTTGTTCCGTTTAACGGGACCGATGGCCGTGGGCCAGGACCTGTGTTTGAAGCGGCCATCGCGCGACACGTGGGCGTGCTCAACGGTCAAGGATCAGCGTTTGATGTGAGCGTTGAGCTGCGAGGGAGAATGGGTGTGGGTCCTCTTGGCGACTACCAGAGCATCTTGGCCGGGGTGAGCGCGGCTTGGGAAGGCCGACAGCTCTTAGGCCCCGTGAGCGCACCGAGCACCGCGTACAGGCCCGGACACACGATCTCGTTTCAGGGTATGGGAGGCTGGTTTTTTAGCGACGGAACACGCCCAGGCACCAACATTCACTTTGGTGGTGGTGGCGGTGGGATGACCGCAACCGGCGGCCTTGTTCTCGCCGCACCCATTGAGCTTATCGCTCGCGGTGGATACCTGGGCCGAGCTCCTGCGAACAAGCCCGAGGATTGGCTGCACTTCGGTTTTGTCGAAGGCGGTCTTCGTGCGCGCTGGTACTTATTTTATCTCGAAGCCGCTGGTGGAATCTTCGCTCCCTTTGGCACCTTTCGCGACCGCGTTGATACGGGCGGATTTGTCAGCGCAACACTCGGACTGCGCGTCCCGCTCGTGGCCGCCCAAGACCCTGGCGGGCGCTTTTTAGCAGGGATTCGCACGCAGTTCGGCGTCGGAAGCGAGCGGAGCTTTGACGGAATTTTCTTCACCGCAGGCTTTGAGTTCGAGGGAGGCAATCACCACGCGAGCTTTCCACGGTTCAACGTCAGTACGTTGGACTTGAACCCCGCGGGTGGTGTCGGTGTTGGAGTTGGCGTTGCTGGCGGCGGGAGCATCCGCGGCTCTGGATCCACAGGCGTTGGTATCACTCGAACACAATACCCTGGACCATCGTCCGCAAGCGCAACAACGTCCCCTGCGGTCCCAGCACAGATCATCCCGATTCAACCTACGGGCCCATCGCACATTCCGCTGTCTATTCGCTTGGGAATGCACACTGGCTACATCGCGCCTATTCCCAACGTCCCTCTGCAACGAACGTTGTTTGACCTCTCGCTCACGGCCTCTTGGGCGGTCTCGCATTGGTTGGCCTTCGACGTTCGCAGCAGCTGGACCTCCGCTGCGGCTCGCACCGAGGACCTCACGGGCGATGGCCTTGCAGACGTCTCGCGTCCAGGCTTTGGCGGGGTTCAACTCTCTATCGGTCCGCGTTTTCGCTGGTTAACGGACACCGATCAGGTGCGCTTTGGCTGGAGTGCAGGCGTCGCAGGCGGCGTGATTCTTCCGACCTTTGGGAGCTTGTTGGCTCGCGGTCCCGGCGCGACAATGGACCTAGTTTTGGCTCGTGACGTTGGCGTACTTCTCGGCAACAACGCAGCTTTTGGCGCCTCACTAGAGCTTCGCGCCCGCACAGGGTTTGGCGCCTGGGGCGACTATCAATCTCTGCTCATCGGTGGCAGCGTTTGGTGGGAAGGCAATGTTCGTGGGCGAAGCACTGCGAATAGCGAATCACCGAACAGCTCGTTTCGCGAGCAAGGGTGGCGACCAGGGCACACGTTCACGGTGGACGGCGGCGCGGCGATCTTCTTGTTTGGCGCTAAGCGCGCGAACGGCGCAGACTACTTCAGCACCCTGGGTGCGCATGTTGGAGTGCGCGCCGGGATCACGTTTACTCAGGGATTTGAGTGGTTTTTGCGTGGTGGATACTTCAACCGTCCAGGCGCTAACAACCACGACGACCTCGCCGCGGTCACCCTTGAGACCGGACCCCGGGCCCGGATTGGTTGGCTCTCTGCCCGCGCCATGCTCGGCTACGCCGCCGTCATCGGAACCCAACGAGACGAGATCTCCAGTGGACTGTACGCAGGCGCAGGATTCGAGACGCGTTTTGCCATCAACGACCACTTTCGTTTTGTCGCTGGCATCGAGGCGCGCTTTGCCCTTCGCGAAGAGCGTGCGACCGATCACATCGGGATCACCGCGGGGTTTGAGTTTGAAGGCGGAAGACATCGCGCGGTTGACTTTCCGCGAGCCAATCGCGAACCACAAGCCCCCCAGACGATCCCCAATGAGCCTACTTATCTCTGGAGAACTCCAGGCGAAAATACCACTCGCAACACACCGGGGCCATACACCCGGACGGTGGGTGCCAGTGGCGGCGTAGCGATTGGCGGGCGTGTTGACGCGAGAGTCACGGGCTCCGCTGCTGTTTCGTTGGGCGTCACGGTCCCCATGCGTTTTGCGCTGAGCATTGGGCCATTCGTTGGCTCACGCGGCCTCGGAAGCTACACGCTCGATGGCAGCGGAGGCGCATACAATCTCACCGCAGCGTGGGTCCCAACTCGCTGGTTTTCGCTGGATTTAACCGGCGGAATCCTCGCATGCGCCGGCTACACCCGCGACAGCAACGGCGACGGTCAAGTCGACACGCGGACCGATGGGCTCACACACTTCACGCTCTCTGCCGGCCCACGGTTTAGAGTTTTGACCGATGATCAAACGCGCTTTGGTTGGAGCTTTCACGCCGCTGGTGGTGTGATCGGAAGCGCTGTGGGCGTGGGCCCCCTCGGTGAGTTCGCCATCGCGCGACACCTCGCCGCTGTGACCGACTCACACATGGCGTTTGAGATCGGCGTTGAAGCCCGAGCACGTGTGGGCTACGAGCCACACAGCGCTGCGATGGGCGATCAGGGCAGCTTGTTTCACGCCGTGTCTCTTGGTTTGGTCGGCGCATGGGAGGCCAACGTTCACCGCAACTCAAGCCCCACAACGGCGGCACAACTGGGCGAGACGTTAAGCATCGAAGCCGGTGGTGCGGTGTTTATCTCAAGCACTCTTCGCAACGGACGCGCGCTCAACGCTGGCGGCTGGGCTGTGGCTGCACGCACGGGGCTTGTGTTTACCCGCGGATTTGAGTGGTCAGCGCGCGGTCAGTTTGTGCAACGCCCTGGAGAAAAAGGCACATCCTCGCTTGAGATGTTGCTCGTCGAGACCGGCCCCCGGATGCGCTTGGGCTGGGCGTACGGCGAGCTCGGGTTCGGGTACGCAGGTGCGTTTGGAGCGTACCGCGATGAGATCTCATCGAGCTTTACCGCGAGCGTGGGTGCCGGCGTTCGCTTCGGTCTCTCGGATGACAGTCACCCGAGCGGAGGCGTCACTGCGGGTGTCCAAGCGCGGTTTGGCGTTGGACCTGAGCGCGCGTTTGATGCGCTATTTTTGACCGCTGGGTTTGAGTTTGAAGGCGGTAGGCGACGCGCAGCACCGTTTCCAGAGATGAACCTCACCAGTCCGCGAGTGCCCCAAGCGGTGGAGATCGCGACGACGTCACCACGCTATCAAGCCACCGGTGGTCAGACAACAGTGGTCACGGGGATTGAGGTCCCACAACCCATCACTGTCCAGCCTGTGCCCAATGGCGGCGTCTCGGTGGGCGTGTCGATCGGCGGTTCGCTCAACGTGGATGGCTCTCGCACGGCGCTCTCAGCCAACACATCGGTCAACATTGAGCGCGTCGCTTCGCAGTTTACCGTCAATCTCGATGCACAGACCCTCTACGCAATGCTCCCACCCATCACGCCCGAGGTGAGCACCGTTGAAGTTGAGCTACGGACCCCAAATGGGGCAAATGCTCTCGCTGCAGAGACCGCACTCCGAGATGCTATGAGCCGTCGGTACGGCTCGATGGTGCGCTGTATTCCACGTATTTTGCTGGGTGCGACCACCTCGGGTGGGTGGGAAATGACCGCCCGCGCGCAATAACACTTTTGTCCTCTACGATTGAGAGTATCCTCCCGCGGACTAGCTGGCCCAACGGATGACTTCGGATCCTCGACAACCCCCAACCAATCGTCGAATGACCCCAAGTGCAGGCGCGCGTCGTGTGCGTGACCCGTACGCGGATCTGCTTCGAGACACACGCGGACTGCGCAAAGAGCAAGCCGCTGCGCGCGAGGCATGGTTTGCGGGCTTAGCTTGGGATCGCAAAGAAGAGTCTCTGTTTGAGCTCGAGATGTTGCTCAAGGGCTTGGTTTGTTTTGCCAACCCACGCAACCACCCAGGCCCTGCGAAAAAAGCCTCGGTCATCGCCATCGATTTTCACGAAGAGCTGTCCATCGCGCGCCTCGCGGTCCATCGTGTGGTGACCCTGTGTCGGCAGCTGCTCGACACCCGTGATCGAGCGTATGTGTTTCAGCGCTATCTTGAGACGGTCCTCCCTGAGGATCCCGCGCGTGCAAGGTTGCAGCGTGACGTCGCAGTGCAAGAATCGCCTGAGGATGCCCTGTTACACTTGCGGCACTCCCTCACGTTGGTGGGCGAATTGATGGATGGCGTCCTGCGGCTTGAGCGGGTTCCGTATCGGTTGTTTCATGCGGCGTTGGCGATGGTGCAGCGAGAGATTGCGCGCAATCAGTTCTTCAATCCGCTCATCGCGCTTGAGTTTCGCCCTGAATTTGACCGGATTCGCACCGTCGAGGTGTTGGACACCATTCAAGCCGTTGACAACGACGCGGCCCATCGGGTGGTCGCTCTCGCGTTTTTGTCCTGCTTTCGGCTGCTTCGTTATTCACAACTGATCAAACAGACGATCTCGGACCCGCAGCAAGTCCGACGCAGCTATGTGCTGCTCTCGCTGCTTCGCTCAGACAGCCGCGCGATCATTTCGTATCTGCGCTCTCGCGCCGGAGCGGTCCTCGCCGATGGATTTGAGCGCGAGCTTTTGCATGTTCCGGCAAAAGATTTGGCCGCACGATACGACAAGCTATCGCAAGAGGCTCACTGGCTCTCAGCGTTGCGCGGCTCACTCGACGCCATCGCCGCTTCACTGCGCGTTGAGATTCGCGGAATCTTTGAAGTCCGCATCGCCTCCTCACAGATGGAGCTCGCCGCACCAGAGATGGCCAAATCGATTCACTCGGCCATTGATGGGCTGCGTGAGGTCTTGCAAACGGCCATCGCGCGCTTGGCGCAGACGATTCATCCAGAGGTCGACCCCGCACAGTTCTTCGACGACCAAGGAGCCAAGCGCACCATCGCTGAGCGCCTTCGCCGAGACGTGTGGATGTTTGCGCAGGTTTTGCGAGCTTTTGTGGCGCGCGCCCGTGCCACTCCCGACACTCCCGATCAGTGGTCGAGCTACTCGAGCTTTCAGTTTGTCCGCGAGTTTTTGGGCTACTTTCGCTCGATGGGATACCAGCTGTTGCGCGCGAGTGATTATCCCGATTTTGACCGGTTTTTGGCCGCGATTGAGGGTCTGCAAGAGGCAGACTTTGTGGACACGGGGCGGGTCATCGCGGCGGTCAACGAGTGCGAGCACTTTCAGAAGTATCTGTTAGAGACGTTTGCGCGCATTGGACAAAGGGTCGAGCTGAAGGACATCGCGTTTGACAAGCGAGCGGCCGCTGAGACACTCAAGTTATATCTTGGGCAATAGGGTTTAAGCGATGGTGCTGGGCGGGTGCTGTTGTTGTGTTGTCACTCAACGAGCATCGAATCGAATCTGCTAGAATGAATTATGTCACCTGCAACTCTGCGCTAGCGCGACTGTTTATCGTCTCTTAAACCTGTCCCGGGACGAATGAGAAAACGTTTTGGGTCGCTGTTTAGGTTTATCGTCGAGTCATGCACCAAACCCACTGAGTTCGTGCATCCCGAGTACACCGTTGACGCTGAAGAGCTCGCAGTGGATGTGTACTTCGATCGCGATTTGGATCCCTCCGACATTGATCCACGGCTCGGATTGCTGGGTCGAATCACCGCAGAGCGTTCGGTGCTCGAAGCGTTTCATCAGGCACCGAGCGCAGAGGCGATCTGTGATTGCCTCGTGAAGCAGCGCGTGGTTCACAGCCTGCGTCGTCGTGAGGCCCGAAGGGGAGACGCAAAATCCGAAGACAACGACACGCCGACGATGGTGGTCCCATGGTTGTGGCTTGTGTGCGGCGGCGATCCAGAAAACGCCCGGAAGGGCTTGGGGTTTCAACCGTTGGCTGGCTGGCCGACTGGCGTATATGAGGCACCTACCGACTATCGAATGCGCATGGTGGTCATTTCTCAACTCCCCGCAAATTATCAAACGCTTCTCGTGCGATTGATGGGCAAAGATCAGACACTTGAGCACGCTGTGATGGATTTGCGCACGCAATACTCAGCGAGTTGGGAGGCAGAGTTGATCTTTCCGTGGGTGCAGCGACTGCACTTGACCTTTCAACAAGATCCGACACAATTTGACGACGAAGACAGAGAGGCGCTCATGGATATCTTTGAACAGACTGGCAAACATCGCAATGAACTCAAGGCTGAAGGTTTTACTGAAGGCCTTCAAGTTGGCATTGAGAAAGGCATCGAGAAGGGAACCCTCGACGCCGATCGATACGCTCTGCGGCTTGTCCTCAGCGCGCGAGATATTTCACTTAGCGCTCTCGATGGCGCGCGAATCGAAGCTTGCGATGACATCTCGACGTTGCAACGGTGGCTGCAAAACGCTGCGGTCGCCACGACGGCCGCAGAGGCGTTTGCGTCGCGTGAGCCTGTGGCTTAAATTGTCTGCCATTGAGCAACAATCAGTTTGGGACGCTGCGACTCGCGAGAAACGTAAATGGCTCGATGGCCGGCACAGGTCCGATGCTTGTGATTGACCACACGACTTCAATCGTTAATGAACTTGTGAAGAACATTTTTCAACGAGTGTGTTGTGGGGACTTGACCGACGACGAAGCCGCAGGAATTCCCACCGACGTTGCGTTTCCCTTCACGATCTATCGACGCCAAAACGAAGGCACTCGCTGTGTGTTGGCGACGAAGATCGTTGCGAGAGATGCCATTTTGATTGGGGTTCCAGCAACGGCGGTGTCGACCGTGCTGTGGTCGTCGGGTGTTTTCGGTACGTGGCGCAACCGGCTGATCCAGTCATCGCTGGTAGGCCACAACGACGCAGTTTTTGTCGGCGACTTTGATCCCGCTGACTTTCTCGCGTATTTCTCAGTCTCATGCGCTCCGTCTGCAACACCAGTTGGAGATGCAAAACCGCCACAGGCTGTGAACTGGTCCTTTTGGACTCCTCACGACGTACTTTCAACTCCTTCACTTTTTGCACAACTCAGACAACAAGCGAGCCTCAAACTCTCACCAATCGAAGAGTGCATTCTCGCCGAATTTCTGGCGCTCCCATCCGACCGGCTCAGAAGCCTCGGCGTCCCCAATATTTTGTTAGAGTTGTGGCGCAGCGGAGAAAAAATTGAGTTGGAGGGACTAGATCTATTTTTGCGGGGTCGACTCGGTGATCGACTGCATACAGACCTACCTTAAGCTTCCAACAGTAATCGCAGCGGGGGTGTCGCGACACTTTTGTAGCCAGCGGCCAACGCATCACCGTCGCACTGTCACCCACCTTTTCGCAGCCTTTGTCTTCCCACCATCCGTTCAAATTACGGACATTCTAAGACCGCGTCCGTCCTTCGCTTGCGCTTGTCGCTTGATCTCTTGCGCAGTCTCGCTACCCTCGCGGTCCCTCTCATAAGCAGCGTCGCTTTGGGTTGGATACATGCGCTCTCGGTTTGCCCGTCTCGGTTTGTGTAAAGCTCGGGTTCGTATGTATGCCTTCCAGCCCAACCTCGCTGTCGGAAGCTACCAAAACGCATGAGCACGACCGGCCTTACCATCGCTGACCTTGATCGCCTCGCCGCCGCACAATCTCCGGACTTTGCCACGGCGATCATCACGCTCGCACAACAGCCTTTTCCCACGCGAGAGACCCCGTGGCCCGAGGGAGCGATCCCGCCCGAGCAGCTCATGGGCAAGCTCAACGCCGCGCGGTACTCGTTTGGCAGCGCTCGCCGCCGTGCAGGCGCGCTTGACGTTTGGCGCAGGTTTTTGCACCACAAAGAGGTCACTCCCCCCGAGCGATTTCAGCTCGCGGACTACTTGGTAGCGCTGTACGAAAAAGGCGACAGTTTTTCGCGCGAGACGCTCATGACCCTCGCGACCACAGCCCCATTGGTCTACGGCTTGTGGGCTGGGCTCAAGCGCATCTACAAGCTCAGCGAAGAGCGCATGGACGCCAGCATCTGGGGTGCGCTCGCAGCGCGCTTCGACGCATCCATTCGTCGCTATGACATGAACGAGATCTCCCGCGGCACGATGCTCTATCTTCGCCGTCGTGCGTGGCGCTATCTGCGCACCATTGGGATGAGTACACCAGCGATTTACCCGGGCTTTGCAAGCGCGGTGCTCAGGCACTACCGCCAAGGCGACTACTTTCAAGCACTGTGGATCGGCACGCACGTTGTGGCCGGAGAGACCAAGCAGTTTGGTCGCCGCAACTTTGAGGGCCGCCTGCCAAAAGACCTGAGCACCAAGCGAGCGTTTACCGAGGCATGGAAGAGCGCTCCCGAAGTGTTGATGGAGCTGCTTGAGACCACCGAAAACGACAGCGTCGCGCAGTTCTGTATCGACTCACTGAAAAAAGACGCAGCGGACCTTCTGCGCAAAGTCACACCCGCTTGGCTGGCCCGCTTGGGGAGCAAACCCCTTGAGAGTGTGCAAGAGTTTTTGATCGACACACTTGATGGAAGCCCTGACTTTCATAAGAGCAAACTCAAGGGTCTCGGCCTTCACGACGTGTGTATGTCGTTGTTGTTGAGCGAGTCGGACAAAGTCCGCAAGTGGGCCATTGAGTACGGCCGTGCGCATGGGTCCGACCTGAGCATT
The DNA here is from genome assembly GCA_031386385.1 of Myxococcales bacterium. Classification (GTDB taxonomy): domain Bacteria; phylum Myxococcota_A; class Polyangia; order Polyangiales; genus JANNCG01. The sequence continues at coordinate 147 of JANNCG010001197.1, read as the reverse complement.
GACCTGATCATTAACAAGTATTTTAAGACGTACCACGACAACACGCGAAAGTTTTTGGCCGAGCTGGTGACCGCACGAAAGCCCAAGGACATTGGGATTCACGCGTTGGCCAAGCTGATGGCGCAAAACGAGACAAAAAAATGGGCC